>NZ_JBRRCR010000058.1:0-25933 GCF_056759115.1 Stenotrophomonas sp. STEN087
CGCCCCCCCCACCGCCACCGGGAGCCTGCCGGGCTCGCGCCTGGCCCGCCCGGGGCTGCCCCGCCGCCGGGGGGCCGCGGGGCTCTGGCCGGGCCGCTACCGCTTCAACCGATCTCGACCCACGCCGGCGCATGGTCGCTGGGGCGTTCCCTGGTGCGCGGCTCGCGGTCGATGCCCGAGGCCACCGCGCTGGCCTTCAGCGCATCGGAGACCAGGGTCAGGTCGATGCGCAGGCCCAGGTTGCGGCGGAAACCGGCAGCGCGGTAATCCCACCAGCTGAACACGCCAGCCTCGTCGTTGTGCAGGCGGAACGCATCATGCAGGCCCAGCTGCAGCAGCTTCTGCAGCGCACCGCGCTCGGCGGTGGAGGTCAGGATGTGGTTCTCGTTCCAGACCTCGGGGTCGGGCACGTCGCGCACGTCCGGGGCGATGTTGAAGTCGCCCATCACGATCAGCTTCGGATGGCGCTGCAGTTCCTGCGCGATCCAGGCGTGCACCGCTTCCAGCCAGCGCAGCTTGTACTCGTACTTGTCGGTGCCGACGTCCTGGCCGTTGACCACGTACAGGTTGATCACCCGCAGGTCGCCGAAGGTACCGGCGATGACGCGCTTCTGCTCGTCCTCGAAGCCGGGGATGCCGATCTGCACGTCCTGCGCCGGCTCACGCGACAGCAGCGCCACGCCGTTGTAGGTCTTCTGGCCGGCGAACACGCTGCGGTAGCCGGCGGCGATCAGCGCCGAATCGGGGAACTTGTGGTCCTCCAGCTTGGTTTCCTGGATACCGACGATGTCCGGGCCGAAATCCTTGAGCCACTGCTCCAGGTGCGGCAGGCGGACATTGAGCGAATTGACGTTCCACGAGGCGATTTTCATGGGGCCATTCTACCCGGCCCCGCTTTGGTAGACGCCAACCTTGGTTGGCGCGTGAATCTCCCGCGTGCGCAGATCCCGTCAGTAGAGCCACGCCATGCGTGGCTTCACCGAACCAGCAGCCTCAACAACCCCGCAATCTTCGAATACGGCGGCCGCAGCCGGTCACTGGCCGCCCAGCGCGACTGCCACAGCACCGGCAGCCGCTTGCTCATGGCATCGAACCCGGCCCGGCCGTGGTACGCACCCATGCCACTCGCCCCCACCCCGCCAAACGGCAGGCCGTCGGCGGCGAAGTGCAGCAGCGTGTCGTTGACCGTCACCCCACCGGCAACCACCTGGCCGAGGATGCGCTCCACCGTCGCCGTGTCATGGCTGAAGGGGTACAGCGCCAGCGGCCGGTCGCGCGACAGCACATCGGCCAGCGCCGCCTGCAGATCCGGGTAAGCCCACACCGGCAGGATCGGCCCGAAGATCTCCTCACGCATCAGGTCCAGGTCATCCGGCGGGTCCAGCACCACGATCGGCACCAGCAGGCGCTCGCGGTCGGCGCGCGCGGGGTCCACCTGCGCCAGCGGAATCACCGGCACGCCGCGCTCGCGTGCCTGCGCCAGGTAACCCTGCAGGCGCTGGTACTGGCCTTCGTTGATGATGCGCGTGTAGTCGCCGGCATCGCTGAAGTCGCCATAGCGCTCGCGCACCTGCTGCTGCAGTGCCTGCACGAACTCACGCTGGCGCGCCGTGTCGATCAGCACGTAGTCCGGTGCGATGCAGGTCTGGCCCGCGTTGAACCACTTGCCGGTGGCCAGTCGCGCGGCGGCCTTTTCCAGCGGGAAATCGCGGCAGACAATCGCCGGCGATTTGCCGCCCAGCTCCAGCGTCAGCGGCACCAGATGCTCGGCTGCGGCGGCCATCACCTTGCGCCCCACCGCCGTCGAGCCGGTAAACAGCAGATGGTCCAGCGGCAGCGAGGACACCGCCGCGGCCACGTCCGCCCCGCCCTGCACCACGGCCACCCGATCGGGCGGGAACACGCTGGCCAGCAGATCGGCCAGGAACGCGCTGGTGCGCGGCGTGTGTTCGGAAGGTTTCAGCAGCACGTGGTTGCCGGCGGCGATGGCCGTGGCCAGCGGCACCAGCGCCAGCGTGACCGGGTAGTTCCAGGGCGAGATCACCCCGACCACGCCCAGCGGCGTCGGCCGCAGCTGCGCACGCGCTGGCCACAACTTCCAGCCTGCCGATGCCCGCTGCGGCTTCGACCAGCGCCGCAGGTGGCGGCGCAGGTGGTCGATAGCCGACAGCACGCTCATGCCATCGGCCAGCTTCGATTCGACGTGGGCGCGGTGGCCGAAGTCCTCGGCGATGGCCTGGGCCATTTCATCCATGCGCGCCTGCAGCGCCTCGCGCAGGCGGCGCAGGTCGGCGTCGCGCTGGTCGAGCGAAGGGCGCTGGGCCTGCCAGGCGCTGCGCAGGGTGTGCAGGATGGCGGGGAGGTCGGCGGCTGAGTGGCTCATTCCGCGACTATACGGCGTGCGCACGTGAGGTGACCGGTAGTGCCGGCCGCTGGCCGGCAACCTCATGGATCTCCGGCAGGCATCGTGCATTTGCCGGCCAGCGGCCGGCACTACCAAATGAAAAGGCCGCGGTCTGCACCGCGGCCCTTGAAACCCCGGTGGGGGCCGACCGTTAGGCGCCACGCCGGTTACTTGGTGATGTCCACGTTCTTCGTTTCACGCAGGAACAGGCCGCCGATCACCACCGACATCAGCGCGATGATGATGGGGTACCACAGGCCGTAGTAGAGGTTGCCGGTACCGGCCACCAGCGCGAAGGAGATCGCCGGCAGGAAGCCACCGAACCAGCCGTTGCCGATGTGGTACGGCAGCGACATCGAGGTGTAGCGGATGCGGGTCGGGAACAGTTCGACCAGGTAGGCGGCGATCGGGCCGTAGACCATGGTCACGTACAGCACCAGCAGCCACAGCATGAAGATCGTGCCGGCGATGTTGATGCGCGAGCCGTCGGCCTTGGCCGGGTAGCCCGCCGTGGTCAGTGCACCCTTCAGCTCCGCACCGAAGGCATCGGCCTTGGCCTTGCCTTCTTCCTTGGTCAGGCCGGCGGCCTCGTATGAGGTGACGCTGGCGCTGCCCACGTTCACCATGGCCAGCGAACCGGCTGCGGCCGGCTGCACGTCATACGGCACGCCCGCCTTGGTCAGCGCGGCGGTCGCCACGTCGCAGGAGCTGGTGAACTTGCGCAGGCCGACCGGATCGAACTGGAACGAGCAGGTGCTCGGATCAGCCACAACCAGCGCCGGCGAGTTGCTGCGCGCTTCTTCGATGGCCGGGTTGGCGAAGTGGGTCAGGCCCTTGAAGATCGGGATGTAGGTGACGGCGGCCAGCAGGCAGCCGGCCAGGATGATCTTCTTGCGGCCGATACGGTCGGACAGCCAACCGAAGAAGATGAAGAACGGCACGCCCAGCGCCAGCGCGGCGGCGATCAGCAGGTAGGAGGTGGTGGCGTCGACCTTCAGCATGCTGCTCAGGAAGAACAGCGCGTAGAACTGGCCGCCGTACCAGACCACGGCCTGGCCGGCCGCAGCACCCAGCAGGACCAGCAGCATCAGCTTCAGGTTGCCGCCCTTCAGGCTGTCACGGAACGGGGTCTTGGAGCCCTTGCCTTCCGCCTTCATCTGCTGGAACAGCGGCGATTCGCTCAGCTGCAGGCGGATCCACACCGAAATGCCCAGCAGCACGATCGAGACCAGGAACGGAATGCGCCAGCCCCAGGCTTCGAAGGCTTCGTTGCCCAGGAAGTAGCGGCAGGCCAGGATGATCAGCAGCGACATGAACAGGCCGAGCGTGGCGGTGCACTGGATGAAGCTGGTGTACAGGCCGCGCTTGTTTGCCGGGGCATGTTCGGCCACGTAGGTGGCCGCGCCACCGTACTCACCACCCATCGCCAGGCCCTGGGCCAGGCGCAGCACGATCAGGATCACCGGTGCGGCGAAACCGATCGAGGCGTAGTTGGGCAGCACGCCGACCAGGAAGGTCGAGATGCCCATGATGAGGATGGTGACCAGGAAGGTGTACTTGCGGCCGATGCGGTCGCCGAGGCTGCCGAAGAAGGCCGCACCGAACGGACGCACGAAGAAGCCGGCAGCGAAGGCCAGCAGGGCGAAGATCATGCCCGTGGTTTCGTTGACGCCACTGAAGAACTGCTTGGCGATGATCGCGGCAAGCGAGCCGTACAGGAAGAAGTCATACCACTCGAAAACGGTACCCAGGCTGGACGCGAAGATGACCTTCTTGTGTCCCTGGGTGAGTTCGGATTTCGCCGGTGCAGGTGTGCTGGACATGAGACGTTTTCCCTCTGTAGATGCCGACCGTTGGTCGGCATGCAATCCCGGTGGGTGCCGACCGTTGGTCGGCACTTATTCAGAAGCTGTACTTCGTGGTGAACTGCAGACGGTTGATGTCGCCCTTGCGGCCGTCCTCGATCTCACGCACGCCGTACATGTACTCGGCACCGATATCGACCTTGGGCATCGGCGTGTAGAAGATGTTGCCGCGGATGCTCTGCACGCTCTTGGTGACCAGCGGCCCCAGGCTGCCATCGTTGTCGTAGTCGCTGCGGGCGTAGATCAGGTTGGTGCGCAGCTTCGGCGAGAAGGCATGGCGCCAGCCCACGTAGCCGGCCAGCACGCCGGTCGGGTTCAGTTCGTCGCGGGCGATGTCATAGGCGGTATCCGCAGTGACGCCCAGGCCGATGTAGCGGGCGATGCCCTCGCCACCGGTCAGCTGGTAGTGCAGCGAATCGTTGCCGCCCATCACCCACTTGCCGCCCAGGGTCAGGCCGCCGGCCACCTTGTCGGCCTTGGCGCCGGTGGCCTGGTTGTCGACCTTCAGCTGGCGGACGATGCCGCCGACGCCGAAGGTGCCCCAGTCGCCCTTCCAGCCATAACGCATCGTCAGGTCGGGCAGGCTGCCACGGTCGGAGTTGGCGCTGGCGTTGGTCCACACGCCGGTGACCGGGTTGCGGGTACCGGTGAGGGTGGTCGTTTCCGGGTTTTCCAGGGCGACGCTGAAGCCGCCCTGGGTGTAGCGCACCTGGGCCTGACGCACGAACACCACGCCATCGGTCGGGCCAACGAAGTCGACCGCTTCCGGCAGTGCCGCCGCATCCATGAAGTTGGACCAGGTCTGGCCGGCCAGCCAGTTGTTCCAGTACATGTAGGCGTGGCGCAGGGTCACGCCATAGGTGTTGGTGGCGGTCTGGTTGCCCAGCGAGTTGCCGAAGAAGTCCATCTCGAACATCGCGCCGGCCTTGTTGCCCGATTCGCTGACGTTGTCGATGCCGATGTTGAAGCGCGAGAACTTGGCGTGGGCGTTGTAGTCCACGTCCGAGCGCTTGCCCGAGCCGCCGGCACCGGCCACCGGGGTCTGGCCCGGCAGGTACAGCGCGCGGCCGGTGGCATCGTCGGCCAGCTGGCCATCGCTGGTCTGGGTGGCCATGAAATCGGCCTTGATGAAGCCGCCGATCTTGACCGTGGTACCCGGCGCGGCGCCCGGGGTGATGGTGGTGACCTGGATCGGCTGCTTGCCGGCCGGCACCTGCGCGACCGGCTTCTGCTCGGCCTGCACGGCGCGGACATCGGTCACGGCCTGCTGGGTCTGCACGATCTGGGTCTGCTGTTGCTGCTGCGAGGACAGCAGCGCCTGGACCTGGCGCTCCAGTTCGGCAACGCGTGATTCAAGCGCTTTCTCTTTGGCGGTCTCTGCGAACGCCATGCCCGGTGCGACCAGGGCGACCAGCAGGCAGGCCGCCAAAGGTGTGCGCACGGCTTTCAACGTACGGTGGCTCATGTTGCCCTCTCTCCCAAGTGGCAAGGTGATGCCGCGCGTGGGGCACGGTCGAGCCGAGACTGCGGGGCGTTTATGTATAGCGGTATTCGCCATTGGTCGAACCCGGGCCTGCAGGGCACTGACTTTCGACCATGGTCTAAGCGCCGTGGTGACGCGACCGGGGGTGGATGGGGCAAACTGGTGGCGGAGGGTCGTTGCGATGCTGCGACCGCACATACAAAGTCAACGTGCAAGTGAGGGTGCCATGGCTGATATCTACCCCGTCGATCCGCAGTTCGCCGCCAAGGCACGCATCGACAAGACGTCTTACGAGCAGCAGTACCAGGCTTCTGTGTCCGACCCGGATGCGTTCTGGGGCAAGGCCGCCGAACGGCTGGACTGGATGCGCAAGCCGACGAAGATCAAGAACGTCAGCTACGACCTGGCCGACTTCCACATCAAGTGGTTCGAGGACGGCGAGCTCAATGCCAGCGTGAACTGCCTGGATCGCCAGCTTGAAAAGCGCGGCGACAAGACCGCCCTGCTGTTCGAACCGGACGGCCCGGACGCGCTGGCCCAGCACGTGACCTACCGCGAGCTGTACGAGCGCACCTGCCGCCTCGGCAACGCACTGCGCAACCTGGGCGTCAAGAAGGGCGACCGGGTCACCATCTACCTGCCGATGATCGTCGACGCGGCCGTGGCCATGCTGGCCTGCGCGCGCATCGGTGCGATCCACTCGGTGGTGTTCGGCGGCTTTGCTCCGAACTCGATCGCCGACCGCGTCAGCGACTGCCAGAGCAAGCTGATCATCACCGCCGACGAAGGCCTGCGCGGTGGTCGAAAGATTCCGTTGAAGGCCAACGTCGATGCCGCGCTGAAGCTGCCGGGCACCAACACGGTTGAGACCGTGCTGGTGGTGCGCCACACCGGCGGCGCGGTCGACATGCAGGCCCCGCGCGACCGCTGGTTCCACGACGTGGTGGACAGCCAGCCGTCGACCTGCGAGCCCGAGCGCATGAACGCGGAAGACCCGCTGTTCATCCTCTACACCTCCGGTTCCACCGGCAAGCCGAAGGGCGTGCTGCACACCACCGGCGGCTACCTGCTGTACGCGGCCTACACCCATGAAGCGGTGTTCGACCTGCGCGAGGACGACATCTACTGGTGCACCGCCGACGTCGGCTGGGTCACCGGCCACAGCTACATCGTGTACGGCCCGCTGGCCAACGGCGCGACCTCGCTGATGTTCGAAGGCGTGCCGAACTACCCGGACACCTCGCGCTTCTGGAACGTGATCGACAAGCACAAGGTGACGATCTTCTACACCGCCCCGACCGCCATCCGCGCACTGATGCGCGAGGGCGAGGAGCCGGTGAAGAAGACCTCGCGCGCCTCGCTGCGCCTGCTCGGCAGCGTCGGCGAGCCGATCAACCCGGAAGCCTGGCGCTGGTACTACGAAGTGGTGGGCGACAGCCGCTGCCCGATCGTCGATACCTGGTGGCAGACCGAGACCGGCGGCATCCTGATCTCGCCGCTGGCCGGCGCGATGGACCTCAAGCCGGGTTCGGCCACCCTGCCCTTCTTCGGCGTGCAGCCGGCGCTGGTCAATGCCGATGGCGAAGTGCAGGACGGCCCGACCGAAGGCAACCTGATCATCCGTGATTCCTGGCCGGGCCAGATGCGCACGGTGTACGGCGACCACCAGCGCTTCATCGATACGTATTTCCGCACCTACCCGGGCAGCTACTTCACCGGCGACGGTTGCCGTCGCGATGAGGATGGCTACTACTGGATCACCGGCCGCGTGGACGATGTGATCAACGTGTCCGGCCACCGCATCGGCACCGCCGAAGTGGAGAGCGCGCTGGTGTCGCATCCGAAGGTGGCCGAAGCGGCTGTCGTCGGCTTCCCGCACGACGTCAAGGGCCAGGGCATCTACGCGTACGTGACCCTGGTGGCCGACGAGGCCCCCAGCGACGAGCTGCACAAGGAACTGGTCGCGTGGGTGCGCAAGGAAATCGGCCCCATCGCCACGCCGGACCACCTGCAGTGGGCACCTGGCCTGCCCAAGACCCGTTCGGGCAAGATCATGCGCCGCATCCTGCGCAAGATCGCCGAGAACGCGCCGGACCAGCTTGGCGACACCTCGACCCTGGCCGATCCGTCGGTCGTGGCGTCGCTGGTGGACGAGCGCAAGGTCCGCTGATGGACCATCCGGGCCGGGGCTTCGGGGTCGGATCCCTTTCCACCAGGAAAGGGCTCTGACCCCAGTAAACTCCGGCCAACAAGGGGTCAGATCCCTTTCCTGACGGAAAGGGATCTGATCCCGCACTGTTTTCCCCCACGGTTCCCCCCGACCATGACCACCCTCCTGATTGCCGATGACCACCCGTTGTTCCGCGAAGCCCTGCGAGGGGCCGTGCAGCGGGTCATCCCGGGCGTGCAGCTGTTCGAGGCCGACAGCGTGGAAGCGCTGTACGCGCTGGCCGACCAGCACAACGACGCCGACCTGGTCCTGATGGACCTCAACATGCCCGGCGCGCAGGGGTTCAACGCGCTGGTGCACATGCGCTCGCTGCACCCGCACCTGCCGGTGGTGGTCGTGTCCGCGCGCGAAGAAGCGACGGTGATGCGCCGCGCGCTCGATCACGGCGCACTGGGTTTCATTCCGAAGTCGGCCGACTCGGACACAATCGGCCACGCGCTGGGCACCATCCTCGATGGCGAGACCTGGGCACCGCCGGAGGCGCACAACGTGCCGCCCACCGGCAGCGAGGAACGCGAAGTCGGCCAGCGCCTGCGCGAACTGACCCCGCAGCAGTTCCGCGTGCTGCAGATGCTCGGCGCCGGCCGCTTGAACAAGCAGATCGCCTACGATCTCAACGTCTCCGAGGCCACGATCAAGGCCCACGTCACCGCCATCCTGCGCAAGCTCGGCGTGACCAACCGCACCCAGGCCGTGCTGATGGCCGGCAAGCTGGCGATCGACGACGACGCCATCGTGCTGCCGCCGGAAGAGGACTGACGGTAATGCCGGCCGCTGGCCGGCATCCGCCTGGAATCACTGGAACTGCTCTGGTAGCTGCCAAGCTTGCTTGGCACGCTTCTACCGACGCACCTGCCGGCCAGCGGCCGGCACTACCAGGCATCGCTGCGCCCGCGATATAGCCTTCGCTATACAAACCAGCCCTGCCTGCGCGTTTACCCGGAAATGCGCCATGCGCGGATCGCGATGCTAAGCTTCGCGTCCCCTTGGGGAGTAGCCGGATTCCTACGCAGGAATCGTCCACGTCAACATACTCGGCCAGTGCGCCGTGGCGTGGACA
Organism: Stenotrophomonas sp. STEN087; assembly: GCF_056759115.1. Lineage (NCBI taxonomy): Bacteria > Pseudomonadati > Pseudomonadota > Gammaproteobacteria > Lysobacterales > Lysobacteraceae > Stenotrophomonas > Stenotrophomonas sp. STEN087. The sequence continues at coordinate 9,043 of NZ_JBRRCR010000058.1, forward strand.
ACCATGATGGTTGGCGAGACCAGCGGCCCGCGCGCGCAACGTCAGGTTGGGCGCGAGCGCGAGCCGTGCGTTCGTCCTTGCCCGACCTTCAGCAGCCGCCAATGTCCCCTGTTTCGATCCTCCTGATCGGCTTTGCCATGTCCACCGATGCCTTCGCTGCCGCGATCGGCAAGGGTGCGGCCATGCGCAAGCCGGTATTCCGCGATGCACTGCGCGCCGGCATCATCTTCGGCGTCATCGAGGCGATCACGCCCATCATCGGCTGGCTGCTTGGCCGCGCCGCCCTGCAGTACGTCGAAGCCTTCGACCACTGGATCGCCTTCGGCCTGCTGGTCGCGCTGGGCGTGCACATGATCATCAACGGCGTGCGCCCGGACAGCGGCGAAGAGGACGAGGATCCCTCGCAGCACCACGGTTTCTGGAAGCTGGCGCTGACCGGCTTCGCCACCAGCATCGACGCGATGGCGGTGGGCATCGGCCTGGCTTTCATGGACGTGCATATCGGCGTGATGGCAGCGGTCATCGGCCTGTGCACGCTGACCATGGTCACCGCCGGCATCATGCTCGGCCGCGTGCTGGGTGGCATGGTCGGCAAGCGCGCCGAGATCATCGGCGGCGTGATCCTGGTGATCATCGGTTCGACGATCCTGTACGAACACCTGCACGGCGTCGCGTAACGCGGTGAGGATTACGGGGTTGCCGGCCAGCGGCCGGCACTACCTCGCGTCGCGCAGCGCGCCGAGGAAGGCGCGCAGCGAGGCCGGCTTGATCGGCTTGGTCAGCACGCGGTAACCGCGTTCGCGGGCCATGCGCTTCAGTTCATCGCGGCCGTCGGCGGTCAGCAGCGCACCCGGCAACGGGTAACCGGCCGCTTCGCGCAGCGCCACCAGGGCGTCCAGGCCGTCCATGCGGTCGTGCAGGTGGTAATCCACCAGCATCACCTGCGGCTGCTCGGCCACCTTTTCCAGCGCCTGGTCCACGGTCGATGCGGTGATCACCTGCACCTGCCAACGGCCCAGCAGCGCGCGCATGCCGTCGAGGATCTCCTCGTCGTTGTCCACGCACAGCACGCGCATGCCGGCCAGCGAATCGCTGCGCACCGGCGGTGCGGCGGCCTGGGCAGGCAGCAGCGGCTCGCTGTAGCCCGGCAACGGCGCAACGCGCGGCAGGATGATCGAGAACATCGAACCGCTGCCGACCCGGCTGCGTGCATTGAGACGGTGGTCGAGCAGGCGCGAGATGCGCTGGCAGATCGACAGGCCCAGGCCCAGCCCCTGCTCGCCCCAGTCGAAGGGCTGCTGGTAGCGATGGAATTCGTCGAAGATCTGCCGCATGTGGTGCTCGGGGATGCCCGGGCCGGTATCCCACACCTGCAGTTCCACTTCATCGCCACGCTGGCGCACGGCCAGCACGATGCGGCCCTGACGGGTGTAGCGCAGCGCATTGGCGAGGAAGTTCTGCAGCACGCGGCGCAGCAGGCGGCGGTCGCTGCGTACCCAGGTGGTACGCGCGAACAGGTCCAGGCGCAAACCGCGCCCCGCCGCCACCGGCGTGTACTGCGCGGCCAGTTCGCGCATCAGCGCGCTCACGTCGAACTCGCCGATCACCGGATGCAGGCCACCGGCATCCAGCCGCGAGACGTCCAGCAGACCATCCAGAAGTTCCTCGGCCGCACGCAGCGAGGCATCCACGCGTTCGGCCAGGTGCTTCTGTTCGTCGCTCACATGGTCGCTGTCACGCAATGCCGAGGCGAACAGGCGCGCGGCGTTCAGCGGCTGCAGCACGTCATGGCTGATCGCTGCGAGGAAGCGGGTCTTCGACTGCTGCGCGACCTCGGCTTCGTGCGAACGTTCGGCCACGCGCTGTTCCAGCGTTTCGTTGGCTTCCAGCAGCGCTTTTTCCGCGTGCTTGTAGTCGGTGATGTCGTTGTAGCTGGTCACGTAACCGCCGCCGGGCAGCGCCTGGCCGCGCATCTCGATCACCTTGCCGTCGCTGCGCGTACGCTCGAACACGTGCGGTGAGCCGGCGCGCATGTAACCGATGCGACGGTTGATCTGCACTTCGATATCGCCTTCGCCAAGCTCACCGCGCTCGGCGTTGTAGCGGATCAGGTCGGCCACCGGCCGGCCCACGTAGAGCATGCCGTCGGGGTAGCCGAACATGTCCTGGTAGCGGCGGTTCCAGGCGGTCAGGCGCATGTCCGGGTCGACCACGCTGACGCCCGCGCTGATGTTTTCCAGCGTGGTGGAGAGGATCTCGCGGTTGAAGCGCAGCTCCTGCCCCGCTTCGTCCAGCACCGCCACCACTTCGCCCAGGTCCATGCCCGAGCCACGCAGCAGGCTGGTCAGCAGCAGGCGCGCCGACGCGGCGCCGATCGAGGCGGCCAGCAGGCGCTCGGTGAACTGCACCCACGGCCGGTCGGCCGGCGCCACCGCCTGCAGCTCGCGCCCCAGCGACTGCGCCTGTTCGAAGAACGAACGCCGTGCGTGGCGCTCGCCGACCACGCGCGAGGCCAGTGCCAGCAGGTCGCCGACGTGCACATGACCGGGCCAGCCGCCCGCCACCGAGGGCCGTTCGGCATAGGGATCGAGGAAGGGCGCGGCGCGCAGGCGCTCGTCCACGCCCGGGCGCCAGCGCGCGGACACCAGCATCATCGTGGCCACGTTGACCAGCAGCGACCAGAACGTGCCATGGGTCAGCGGGTCCCAGCCGGTCATGCCGAACAGCTGCTGCGGGCGCAGCCACTCCACGCCGAACGGCCCGTGCCGCACCCAGGTCGCATCCACCCAGCCGGCCATGGTCATCGCCGGCAGCAGCAGGGTGTATATCCACGTGGCAAAGCCCAGCACCATGCCGGCCTCGACGCCGCGACGGCTGGCGCCGCGCCAGTACAGGCCGCCGATCAGGCCCGGCGCGAACTGCGCCACCGCAGCGAAGGCCATCAGGCCGTACGAGGCCAGGCTGCTGTCGTTGCTGCTGCTGCGGTAGTAGCTGTAGGCCATCAGGGCCAGCAGCAGGATCGCCATGCGGCGGATCCACAGCACGCGCGAGGCCATGTCGGCCGCTTCCTGGTGGTCGCCACTGCGGCGCAGCAGCACCGGCATCACCAGGTCGTTGCTGACCATGGTGGCCAGCGCGATGGAGGCCACGATGACCATGCCGGTGGCCGCCGAGAAGCCGCCGACGTAGGCGATCAACGCCAGCGCGTTGCGCCCTTCGGCGAGCGGCAGGGCCAGCACCATTGCATCATCGGCCACGGTCCCGCCGGTGCCGAACAGGGTGACGCCGGCGGTGGCGATCGGCAGCACCATCGCCGAGATCAGCACCAGGTAGCCACCGAACATCCAGCGCGCGCGGCGCACGTCGCGCACGTCGCCACACTCGACCACGGCCACGTGGAACTGCCGCGGCAGGCAGATGATGGCGAGGAAACTGAGCAGCGTCTGCGAGATGAAGCCCACCGGCGGCAGGCCGGTGAACAGCGTATGCACCGACTGCACCACCGCATCGGTGCGGTTGCTCAGCCACAGGTAGGCGAACACGCCCACTGCCAGCATCGCCAGCAGCTTGATGACCGATTCGAAGGCGATGGCCAGCATCATGCCGTGGTGGTGCTCGGTGGCATCGACCTGGCGGGTACCGAACAGGGTCGCGAACAGCGCCATCAGCAGCGCCACGTACAGCGCCGGGTCGGTGAAGAAGCCGGTGGGGCCGGTGTTGCCGGTCAGCACCTGCAGGCTCATCGCCACCGCTTTGTACTGCAGCGCCAGGTACGGAACGATGCCGATCAGGGCGATGATCGCCACCAGCGCGGCCAGCCGCCGCGAGCGGCCGAAGCGCGAGGAGATGAAATCGGCGATGGACACCACGTTCTGGCTGCGCGCCACCAGCGCCAGACGCTCGATGATGCGCCAGCCGAACAGCAGCATCAGCAGCGGGCCGATGTAGATCGGCAGGTAGCCCACGCCGTGGCGGACCGCGGTGCCTACCGCGCCGTAGAAGGTCCACGACGAGCAGTACACGGCCAGCGCCAGGCTGTAGACGACCGGCCGCAGCCACGGCCGGTCGGGGTACATCGGCCGACGGTCGCCCCACCACGCCACGCCGAACAGCAGCGCGGCATAGGCAACCGAGACCAGCAGCAGGATCCAGCTGGAGACCACGCGCGCGTTTCCGTCAGGACAGGGGCCAGTAGATCACGACCGTTGGCCATTCTGGTAGGTCACGACCGTTGGTCGTGACGGGGGCATCCGTGCCCACTAACAGTGGGCACCCACCAAGAGAGGTGGACGGTGGGCACCCACCAAAGGAGGTAGGCGCCCACCAGCAACCGGCCTTATTCCGCCGGCACGCCCATTTCCTTCAGCAGCTCCGGCGCCGGGTAGACCTTGGCCAGCAGCCAGCGCAGGTAGCGCATGTCCACGTGCACGGCACGCTTGAAGCGCGGGTCGAACCACCAGCTGGCGCTGACCGATTCCCAGTTGCTGTCGAAGTTCAGGCCGATCAGTTCGCCCTTGGCGTTCAGCACCGGCGAGCCGGAGTTGCCGCCGGTGGTGTCCAGGTTGGTCAGGAAGTTGACCGTCTGGGTCTTCAGCGCCGGGTCGGCGGTGCTGCCGAAATCACCCTTGGCGATGGCCGCCAGCAGCGGCTTGGGCGCATCGAACGGGTAGGCGTTGGTGTTCTTCTCGACGATGCCGGCCACGGTGGTCACCGGCGAGTAGGTCACGCCGTCACGCGGGTGCAGCGCTTCGACCTTGCCGTAGCTGATGCGCAGGGTGCGGTTGGCATCCGGGTACACCGCGCGGCCCTGCTTGGCACGCCAGGCGAACAGCGCCTGCATGTAGGCCGGGCGCAGGCGCAGCTGCTCGCCTTCGCGGGTCTTGCTCTCGTTCTCGATGCGCAGCTGCGCGGCCACCAGCGGGCCGGCCACGGCGATCAGCGGATCGGCGGCCAGGGCCTTGCCCTCGCGGGCGGCGGCGAAGCGGGACAGGCGCTGTGCCTCGTCACCCAGCTGGGTGCCGGCGTACAGGCCGTCCAGGGCCTTGGCCAGCTGTTCCGGCGTGCGGCCGAAGGCGGTGTCGAACTCGGCCACGCGCTGCGCGTCCGGCAGCTGCTGGTAGCGGGTCAACAGGCGGGTCAGCAGGGCCTTCTCGACCTCCGGTGCGTAGCGGCGCTGCACCTGCTTGAGCACGCCTTCGATCATCGCCTGGTCGCGCTGCTGGTAGCCGGTTTCGCGCTGCGCGTCCGGCTTGGCCGATTCGATGCGCAGGCGCTCCAGCAGCAGCGCCGAGCGCAGCAGCTGGGTCTGCAGGGCCATCTGGTCCAGCAGCAGGTCGCGCTCGCCCACCGCCGCACCCTGCGACAGGTTGGCCAGCAGCGCCTTGATGTCGGCCTGGTACCTGCGGTCGGTGGCCGCCAGCATGGCGGTTTCGTCGGCCGCACGCTGGGCCTTGGCGTCGCTGCGCAGCAGGCCTTCCAGCTCACCGGCGGCGCGCTTGCGGTTGTTCTTCAGCGACTGCAGCTGCGAGGCGTAGCGGGTCCGTGCCTGCGCATCGTTGGCGGTGGCCGCCTCGATGGTGTCGATCATCTGCTGGAACACCGAGACGCGGCGCGGCAGCACGGTGTCGATCTGGCCGGCGAATTCGGCGGCGGTGCGGTGGCGGTAGGTGATGCCCGGGTAACCGGCCAGCATCGCGTAATCGCCTTCCTTCGGGCCTTCCACCGACATCTGCAGGTGCGCCGGCGCCTGGTAGGGCACGTTGTCCTTGCTGTAGGCGGCCGGCTTGCCGTCCTTGCCGACGTAGGCGCGCAGCAGGGTGAAATCGCCGGTGTGGCGCGGCCACATGAAGTTGTCGATCTCATCGCCGTAGTTGCCGATCGCGCGCGGCGGCGCGTAGACCAGGCGCACGTCACTCAGTTCCAGCTGGGCGATGCGGTAGAAATCGGTGCCGTAGTACATATTGGCCACCGAGCAGCGCACGCTGCCGTCCTTCTCGCACTCGGCCACGATCTGCTTGCTGGCCGCATCGACGGCGTCGAAGTAGGCGCGGCCGGTCTTGCCCTTGGCCTGGGCCAGCACCTGGTCGGTCACCTTGTCGAAGCCGACGGTGACCAGCACGCGGAAGTCGGGATTGGCCGGGCGCTCGTCGGCGCGGCCTTGGGCGATGAAGCCGCCGTTGATGAGGTCGTGCTCGGGCGAGCTGTTGTACTGGATCACGCCCATCGCCACGTGGTGGTTGGTCAGCAGCAGGCCGTCGGCGGAAACGAACGAAGCGGTGCCACCGCCGGCACGCACCACGGCGCTCAGCGGCGGCGCGGTGACGTTGGCCAGTTCGGCCGGGTTGCCCTTGAAACCGGCCGCCTTCAGCGGCTTGGCCAGCTCCGGCAGCTGGGTCGGCATCCACATGCCTTCATCGGCATGGGCGCCTGCGGCGAGGGTCAGGCCCAGGGCCAGGGCGGCAGGAAGGGTTTTACGGGCAGACATCGGCGTTTCCGGCAGTACAGAACAGCCCGGGACCATAGCCGCTGGGGGCGGATGGGGCAACGGCCGATGGTTGGGGTGGCGCGTTCATCGGCCACGTTGTCGGCCTACAATCGCGGTTCCATCACATGCAGTCAGGGAAGCAGCATGATCGTCGGTATCGACCTGGGCACCACCCATTCGCTGGTGGGCATCTACGAGGCGGGCGGCGGTCGACTGTTCCCCAATGCGCATGGCGAGCTGCTGACGCCCTCGGTGGTCAGCCTGGCCGATGGCGCGGTGCTGGTCGGGCAGCCGGCGCGCGACCGCCTGGTCAGCCATCCGGCGCACAGCGTGGCGAACTTCAAGCGCTGGATGGGCACCGACCGGCAGACCCGCCTGGGCGACCGCAGCTTCCGCCCCGAGGAGCTCTCGGCGCTGGTGCTGCGCTCGCTGCTGGCCGACGCCGAGGCCGCCCTCGGGCAGAAGGTGGAAGAGGCGGTGATCAGCGTGCCGGCGTACTTCTCCGATGCGCAGCGCAAGGCCACGCGCACTGCCGGCGAACTGGCCGGCATCTGCGTGGAGCGCCTGATCAACGAACCCACCGCCGCCGCGCTGGCCTATGGCCTGCAGCAGCGCGAGGGCGAAGGTCGGGTGCTGGTGCTGGACCTGGGCGGCGGCACCTTCGATGTGTCGATCCTGGAGCTGTTCGACGGCGTGATCGAAGTGCATGCCAGTGCCGGCGACAACTTCCTCGGCGGCGAGGATTTCTCGAGCGTGCTGCTGGAGGCCCTGCTGGCCGACCAGCGCCTGGACCTGGCTACCCTGGCCGACAGCGAGAGGGCGCAGCTGCTGCGCCACCTGGAACTCTTCAAGCGCGAGCTGAGCCACAGCGGCAGCAGCACGCTGGAGCTGACGCTGGGCGAACGCCGGCTGCGCTGGGAACTGGACGAGGCCGGATTCGCCCGGCTGTGCGATCCGCTGCTGCAGCGCATGCGCGGCCCGATCGAGCGGGCGATCCGCGATGCACGGCTGCAGCCGGACGCACTGGACGACATCGTGCTGGTGGGCGGTGCGGTGCGCATGCCGATGGTCAGCCGCCTGGTCACCCGCATGTTCGGTCGGCTGCCGCTGCGCCATGTCCACCCGGACCATGCCATCGCCCTGGGTGCCACCGTCGCCGCCGGCCTGAAGGGGCGCAACGAAGCCCTGCGCGAAGTGGTGCTGACCGACGTCTGCCCCTACACGCTGGGCACCCAGGTGTCCCGCCGTATGCCGGACGGGCAGTCGCGCGGCGGCTATTTCCATCCCATCATCCAGCGCAACAGCGTGGTGCCGGTCAGCCGCGAGGATCAGTTCTTCCCGATCCACGAGAGCCAGCGCGAAGTCGTGATCGACATCTACCAGGGCGAAAGCCCGACCGTGGACCGCAACATCAAGCTGGGCGAGCTGCGCGTGCCGTTGACCCATCGTGCACCGATGGAAGAGCGCGGCATCACCACCCGTTTCACCTACGACATCAACGGCCTGCTGCAGGTGGAGGTGACTGAGGATGCCACGGGCCTGCGCCACGAGCTGATCCTGGAACAGAACCCGGGCCTGCTGTCGCCCGAGGAGATCCAGCAGCGCCTGCAGGCCCTGCAGGACCTGAAGATCCATCCGCGCGATGCCCAGCAGAACCTGGCCGTGGTGGCCCGTGCCGAACGCCTGTACGAGGAGTTCATCGATCAGCGCGACACGCTGCAGGGCTGGCTGCTGCAGTTCCGCCACGCGCTGGACGGCCAGGACCTTCACCACATCGAGCAGCAGCGCCGCGAGCTGTCGCAGGCGCTGGACATGCTGGAGCGCGATGCATGAGCTGGGGCCTGGACGTGCTGGAGCTGGACGAGGATGCCGACGAACGTGCGATCAAGCGGGCCTACGCGCAGCGCCTGCGGGTGACCCGCCCGGAGGACGATCCGGTCGCCTTCCAGCAGCTGCACGAGGCCTACCAGGCCGCACTGGCCTGGGCGAAGGATCGCGCCGCAGAGGAGGCCCCGTGGCCCGGCAGCGGACCGGAAGCACCGCTGCAATGGGCAGCGCCGAGCGTTGCGGACGCGGGTCCGCAGGCGGATGGCCACGTGCGGGCCGACCCGCGCATGGACGTGGAGGCCATCGCCGGCCGCATCTTGGCCGAAGCCGTGCAGCAGGAGCCGGACGCGCTGCAGGAGTGGCTGGCGCAGCAGCCGGAACTGTGGTCGTTGCAGGGGAAGGCGCGGATCGGTGACGCCCTGCTGGACGCGCTGTTCTCCGCCACCGAGCCGGTGCAGGCCGACAACCTCGATGTGCTGGCCGAACGGTTCGGCTGGGACGAGATCGGCAGCGGCGTGGATCCCTATGCACTGGATGCACGGCGCATGGAGATGCACCGCCAGTGGGTGGTGCAGCCGGGCAACCACCATCGCCTGGCCGAACTGCTGCAGCGCTGCGGATTGCCGAACCCGCCCGCCGCGGCCGGCGAGCACATGGCCTGGCTGTCGCGTCCGTGGAATCACTGGCAGGCACTGCTCACTTCGTTGTCGCCCCAGCGTGGGCGCGACCTCAACCAGACCCTGGATGCCCTGGGCATCGATGACGACACGCCGGTGCCGGCCCCACTGCAGGCCCGCCAGATCGCGTTCTGGCGCGACATCGGCGCGATGCACCGGCTGAACCACGAGCGCTGGCTGCAGGGACTGCTGCGCGGTGTCGCGTGCGCGGTGATCGCCGCGCTGCTGGTGCTGGCCGTGGGCGTGCTGGGCCAGTTTGCCTCGGGTGACGGCGCTGCCGGCATCCATCCGATGGCCACCTACGCGCGGGTGGCACTGTACGCCGCGCTGGCGCTGGTGCTGCTGGGCGCGGTCGCCCCCGCGGTGCAGACCTTCCTGCACTGGCAGGTGCAGGACGAGCAGCCACATCGATCCGCGCTCGCGGCGCTGCTGCCGATTCCGCTGCTGGCGATCGTGGCCATCGTGCTGATCCACGGACTGGAACTGCGCACGGCCGGCACCCTGCTCGCCTGGCCGGTACTGGGCCTGTCCGTGTGGCGCTGGTGGCGGCGCACCCACCTGCAGATCCAGTTCAACGGCTGGCTGCTGCTGTCGGTGGTGCCGTTCCTGAAACTGCTGATCCTCGGCATGAGCTACGCCGAGCTGCCGGTCGCCTTCGCAGTGGCGTTGTGGGCGCGCGATGCCTGGACCCAGGTGTGGCGCCGCCAGCGATGAACGACTGGATGACGCTGCTGGGGCTGGACGCCGACGCCGACGAACGCGCCATCAAGCGCGCCTATGCGCGGCAGCTGCGGGTCACCCGGCCCGAAGATGACCCGGTAGCGTTCCAGCGGCTGCACGAGGCCTACCAGGCCGCGCTGGCGCAACTGCGCGAGGATGCAGCGCCGCCTGCGGAAGTCCGCCCCGCGCAGGCATCGACGGATACGGTGGACGCCGAGGGCGTTGCCGCGCAGCTGGTCGAGGTGGCCGGACAGGGCGATGACGCGCTCCTGCGGCAGGCCCTCCAGCAGCAACCGGAGCTGTGGTCGCTGCACGGCAAGCAGCGCATCGGCCACGCCGTGCTGCAGCAGCTGGTGACGGACGAACCGGCGCTGCCGCGCAGCACCTTCGAGACGCTCAGTGGGTATTTCGGCTGGGATGATCCGGTACGGGGCTGGGACCTGCACTGGCTGGACGCCGTGGCACGCCGCTGCGAACAGCGCTGGCTGCTGTCACCGGCCGGTACGGGGGCGCTGGTGATCCGCTACTCTGGCATCAGCGAGACCCTGCTGGTGCCCGGCAGCGATGTGCTTCCCAGCCTGCGTGAGCCGCGCCCGGCCTGGCGCAACCTGCTGAGCACCCTGCAGCCGTCGCGGGCACGCCAGGCGATCGACCTGCTGGCAGCGCTGGGCTACTGGCACGACCTGCGCCTGCCACCGGGCCTGGATGCCGGGCAGGTGGCGTTCTGGTCACGTTTCGGCCGCGAGGGCGATACCATCCATTGGCAGGCCGGCGGCCTGCGTGCGCTGCTGATCAGCGTGGTCCTCGGTCTGCTCTGCACCTGGGGCGTGGTCGCCAGCTGGCCGCTGCCGGCCTCCGCCGATGGCGCGCTGGATGGCGCCCAGCGCGCGGTGCTGATCATCGCCACTGCCGTGCTGCTGGCCCCTGGCCTGTGGCTGACGACCCGCGCGATACGTGCGCTCATTCGTTGGCAATCGCTGCCAGAGCACGCTTCAGCGGTTCTGCCGGGGCTGCGTATCCTGACCATTCCACTGGCGGTCGCGGCGGTGATGGCTGCGTTCCATCAGACGCTGCTCACTACCACCGACGATCCATTCACCGCGCTGCTCGTGCTGCCCCTGGTCAGCACCGGGGTGCTGAGCATGGCCCGCCAGCGCTTCGTGCAGCGCTGTGCGCCGGCAGGGGAGAAGGCCTGGGGTACGGGCATGATGATCGCCATCGTGCTGATCGTGCCCGCGCTGGTCATGGCCCTGGTCTACTGGGCAAAAGACCTGCATGGCCATCGCGGGCAGTTGCGCTGGTGCAACCGGTAACCGAACCCGATCCGGTCATTTCTCGCGTCGCCAGTTGATCGAACCGCGGTTTTCCACCGTGCTCGATTCCACTTCCACGTCGAAGCCGCGGCGCAGCAGGTACTTCAGGGTCAGCACCGAACCGGCACCCACCATCGACACGCCGTAGCCGACGTAGAGCTTGGGCGAGATGTACTTGCCGAAGCCAATCACCGAACCGCCCAGCGCGCGCGACTGGCTCACGCCGGCATCGTCCAGGCCCAGCTTGGCGCCCAGCTGCGAAGCCAGCAGGCCGCTGCCGGCCGACAACGCCGCCGAGGCCGCGGTGACCTGCTGGGTCTGGTCGGTGCTGGCATTGGTCAGGCTGCGGCCCAGCACCAGATAGGCCAGTGCCTCGGACTGCGACATCGCCGGGTCGGACCACACGTCGGCACGCGGCTGCTGCGCGCGGCCGGTCACGTCGATGCCGGCGGTGACATCACCGATGCGGCGCTCGGCGCGGATGTTGATGCGCGGATCGGAGACGGCGTTGTAGTTCCAGTTGAGGTTGCCGCGGGTGATGGTCAGGTCCTGGCCGTAGGCCTTGTAGCGGCCGCTCACCTCAAGCCCGCCGTTGGCGGTCATCTCGCGGCCGGGCTTGGCCCAGACCTGCATCTTGCCGGTCAGCCCGCCCTTCAGGCCGAAGCCGGTCATCTTCACCTTGTCGCCCAGGCTCACGGTCAGGTCCATGTCCAGCGGCGAGGTGCGCGATTCCTCCGGGTCGGCCGGATCCAGCACCACCACGTCCTCGGACACCGAGGTGCCGCGGTCCAGGCGCTCCAGGTCGATGTCGGCCTCGGGCACATTGACCGTGCCACGCAGCTCCATCGCCGCCTTGGCCAGGGTGAAGTCGAGATCGGGGTTGGCGACGATGCGCAGTTCGCTGGTGTTGGACACCAGCACGTTCTCGCCGTGGATCTTCAGCTGCAGCGGCTGCGCATCGCCGAACCAGGACAGGCCGCCGTCGACGTACAGCGTGCCCTTGCCCGAGTTGGCCTGCGCGGTGATCTTGGCCGAGCCATCGGGCTGGGCGACGAAGCTGCCCTTGCCCTGGTCGAAGGTCAGGCCCAGCGCCGGGAATTCGCCCTTGAAGTTGGTCAGCTGCGCGTCACCGCCCAGCGAGGGCCGGCCGCGCGTGCCACGCAGGCTCACGTGGCCTTCGATCAGGCCGGTGGGACGCACGATGTCCGGCGAGAAAAGCTCCAGCCAGTACAGCCGCGACATGTTGAGATAGAGCTCGCCGTTCAAAGGCGCACTGGCATCCCAGCCGGTCTGCATCTTCGCATCGACGAAGCCGTTGCCCTGGAAGCCCATGCCCAGGTAGCCCTTGATGCTGGCCGGGGTCATGTCCAGCTTCAGCGAGAACTGGTCGTAGCGCACCAGTTCGCCGCGGGTGCTGTCGGTGCCGGCGTTGCGGATCTCGCCCAGGCGCACGCCGCCTTCCTTCGAGCGCACTTCCACGTGGCCTTCCCAGGCATTGGCACGCGGACGGATCTGCGCGTCCAGGCTGACATCGCCGCGCAGGTAGATGCGGCGGCCGGACTGCGGCGGTAGCCACGGCTGCACCAGCGACAGCGGCAGCGCATCACTGCGCACCACCACGCCCTCGCGCGGCCAGTTGGCCTGCACGCACAGAGCGCCACTGCCGGTGGTGGCCAGGCAGGCTTCGGACAGCGTGTAGGTACCGCCATTGATGGCGAAGGTCGCCGGTGCACGCAGCGACCAGGGATCGCCCTTCATCGGCGCGATGCGCAGTGCAGACAGTTCACCGCGCCACTGCGTGCCCTGCTGGCGCACGCTGCCCTGCAGGTCGATCGCACCCATCTCGTTGCGCGTCTGTGCGGCCAGGCGCAGGTTGGACACGCTGCCCTGCGCATCCACGTTCAAGCGCTCCAGCAGCATGCCGGCATTGACCTGCTGGCCCTGCACCGCCAGCGTGCCGCTGTCGCCCCGCCACGGCAGGTGGCCCTTGATGCTCAGGCTTTCGGCGCCGTAGCCATCCCAGTTGAGGTTGTTGCCGACCAGGTCGGCGGTGATGTCCGGCGCATCGCGCGGGCCCTTCACCTGCACCTGGCCGCGCAGGCCGCCATCGGCACCGGGCAGCAGGTCGCTCAGCTGCAGCGGCTCGAAGCGTGCGTCGATGTCCAGGCGGTCGCCGACCTTGCCCGACGCGGTCACCCGGCTGCTGCCCACGGTCAGCTTCAGCTCGCCCTGGCCATGTTCGCCCTGCAGGGCGAACTTGCCCTGCGCGTCGACGTTGCGCTGGCGCAGCGTGCCCTTCAGCGAGGGCAGGTCCACGGTCGCCTGCAGCGTACCGGCAGTGCCGGCCGGTGCATTGGCCGGCGGCGGCAGCTGCTGGCCCTTGGAGGCCAGATTGCCCGACAGGCGGCCATTCCAGCCCGGCACGAAATATCCCGGATCGAAGTCCTTCAGCGTGGCCTTGGCATCCCAGTCCAGCTGGGGCGACCAGGCCACCTGGCCCTCCACCTGCAGCTGGCCACCCGGGGTCTGCGCCTGCAGCTGGTGGATCTGCGCGGCCTTGTCATTACCGCGCACATCGAAGCGCAGCTGCGCCTTCTGTTGCTCGCGCTGCACGTCGGCGCGGCCGATCGCGGCCCAGGCCTGCAGCGTGCCGGCCAGGCCGAAGCGTGCTTCCTTCAGGGTCACCGGTACCGGTGCGCTGCCGGCGGTGTTCGGGTCCGGCGCCGGCACCCAGGTCAGGTTCTGCGCGATCACCGAGAAATTGAGCTTCTGCTGGTCTTCCTGGCTGAAATCGGCCGTGCCTTCCAGGCGTGCTTCGCCGCCCAGGCCCTTCACCACCAGCGGCGAGACCTTCAGCACCTGGTCCTGCAGCGAAACCACCGACGGTGCCAGTTCCAGTTCCTGCTCGCCCTGCTTCACCCGCCCATGCAGGTTGGCGTTGCCGCCCTTGCCCGAGGCGGTGAAATCCAGTGCCAGCGGCGCGATGCCCGAAGTCGCCAGCGCCGGCGACAGCAGCGCCAGGTCCAGTTCGTCGCTGCGGACCGTGGCATTCCAGGTCGGGTCGGTGCGGCCGTCGAACACCAGCATCGCCTTCAGCGGCTGCGGTGCACGGCCGGCGACGGCCACTTCCATGTGCGCCAGATCGCCGCGCGCGACCAGGCCCAGGGTGGCGGCAGTGCGCCCGCGCGGTGCCGGCAGCACGGCGGTCACGGTCACGTCGGTGTCGTAATCCTTGGCCGGGATGTAGCGGCCCTGGGCGGTGAAATCGCCCACGTCGCTGTCCACGACCAGCTTGTGCGCCTGGAACTCGCCATTGGCGATCTCGATGCCGCCACGCACGCGGGCGATGTCGATCACCGGCTCATTGGCTTGGCTGATGCGGAAACCATCGATGGCGATGACATCGGCCTGGATCGCCAGCGGCATCTCGATCTGCGGCAGCGAATCGGGCCACGACGGCAGCTTGAACGGCTCATCGCTCTTGGCCAGGTTGAGCGTGGCGTTGGTCAGTTCCAGCTTGTCCAGCAGCAGCTTGCGGCCCAGCAGCGGGCGCAGGTCCGGCTCCAGGTGCGCGCGCTCGGCGTGGAAGTGGATGTCGTCGTAGCGGAAATCGACGTTGTACAGGGTCAGCGGGCCAGCCACCGGGCCGTCCGCCTTGTCCCAGGTGAAGCTGGCGCCCACCGGCAGCCGCGCCACCACCTGCGCCAGCAGCACATCACGGCCGGCCACGGTCTGCAGCAGCCAGTACACGGCCAGCAGCGCCAGCAGCACCAGGCCGATGACGCCCACGCCCGACCACGCCCAGAAGCGGCGGCGGCGGTAGAAGCGCACGCGCGGCGGCGGCGGGGTGCGGGTCTCCGGGGTCTGCGCGCTCACAGGTCCGCTCCGATGTTCAGGTACAGCTGGAACTGCGAATCAGGGTTGTTCAGGCCGTGCGCGATGTCCACGCGCACCGGGCCCACCGGCGATTTCCAGCGCACGCCGAAGCCCACGCCGGTGTGCAGGTCGATGGTGTTGTCGAACGCGCTGCCGGTGTCGACGAAGACCGCCGCACCCCACGGACCGCCCTTGAAGTAATGCTCGTACTCGGCCGAACCCACCACCAGGTTCTTCGCACCCAGCGCGTACTTGTCCGGCGCCGGCGTACGCGGGCCCACCTCACGGAAGGCATAGCCGCGGATGCTGCGGTCGCCACCGGCGAAGTAGCGCAGGCTCGGCGGCATCGCCACCAGGTCGCTGGTCCAGGTGGTGCCACCTTCGCCGCGCAGGATCAGGCGGTCGCTCTGCCCCACCGGGATATACCAGCGCAGCACCGCATTGGCCTGCACGAAGCTGGTATCCGAACCGGCGCCCTCGATGCCGCCACGCAGGGTGGCGGTGCCGCTGACGCCGCTGCGCGGGAACAGCGGATCGTCGACGTTGACGTAGTCGGCGACCAGCTGCGGGTAGACCAGGGTCGAGGTGTTGTAGACCGCGTTGGTGAACTCGGTGCCCGAGGCATAGCGCCAGCGCTCGCGCAGGGCGTTCATCGAGGCGATGGCGGTCCAGTTCTCGTTGATCTGGCCGCTGCGGCTGGCGATCAGCTTGAAGTTGCGCAGGTCGATGTAATCGGTCTGCTCATCGTAGGCACTGGCGGTGAAGCCGTACCAGCCGTCGAGCCACTTGAACGCCGGCACGCGGTAGGTGCTGGTCAGGCTCTTCCGCTTCTGCGCATAGTCCAGCTGGGTGTTCATCTTGTGGCCGCGGCTGTTCACGTAGCGCCGCTCGATGCCACCGCGCACACCCGCGCCGCTCTCGCTGCCGTAGCTCAGGCCCGAGGTGTAGATGGTGCGCTTGGCCCGGGTCAGCTTCACGTCCACCGGTACTTCGCCGTTCTCGTCGGCCTGGTCCGGCCGCGGCTGGATGTCGATCACGCTGAAGTAGTCGAGCTTGGTCAGCGACTCGCGCAGGCGGTCCAGCTTGCCTTCGTGGAAGTAGCTGCCCTGTTCCCAGTACACCAGCGGGTCGAACAGCTTGTCGACGAAGTAATCCTGCTCGAAAGTCACCGGGCCCATGTTGTAGCGGCGGCCGCTGTCCCAGGTCAGGTCGATGTCGGCGGCGTTCTCGGCGCGGGTGACCTGCACCTGGCGCTGGGTGTAGTCGGCGTCGAAGTAGCCGCGCTCGGCCAGGCGCCGGGTGATGGTGATCTTGCTGGCTTCGTACTGGGTGTGTTCGAAGCGCTGGCCCTTGCGCGGCTTGAACGCGGCCAAGTCATCCTGCAGGTACTGGTCGTACATGGCAGGGCCGGTGATGTCGATGTGCTCGCGGCGCACGCGCACCGGCTCGCCCTTCTCCACCCGGATATGCACCTGCACGCGCTCGTCCTGGCGGGGCGCTTCCACGGTGATCACCGGGTTGTAGTAACCGAACGGCTCCAGCGCCTCGCGGGTCTGCCGCTCGGCCTGCGACAGCAGGTATTCCAGCCGCGACTCGCCCTGTTCCTTGCCGATGGTATCGTACAGCGTCAGCGATTCCTGGATGTTCTCGATGATCGCGGCGTCGTCGCCCTTGTCCAATCCCTTGATGTCCACCTTGTCGATGGTGCCGCGCGCATGGGCCACGGAAGTGGTGGCCAGGGTCAGGACCATCAGCGGGAGGGCGTATTTCTTTGGCTGCATGCGGCACAGCATACCGACCGCGCGTGACGATGCGAAATGCAGCGCGCGAATGGGGATCGGTTGTTAAGTGGCAGTCAAAATGCGCAGCTTTGTGCGCGTTATCTGCACGATATCGGTAGCGCCCGGGCCAACCCCCCCCCCCCCCCCCCCCGCCCCCCCAAAACCCCCCCCGCCAAGCCCCGCCCGACAAAACAACCCAAAAACACCACAAAA
>NZ_JBRRCR010000059.1:0-25715 GCF_056759115.1 Stenotrophomonas sp. STEN087
TTTGGGGTTCGTATGGGCGCGCCCGGCGCGCGCGGGGGGGGGTGCCACAACCCCCCCCAGCGCGTCCCCCGGGGGCGGGCCCGCCCGCTACCTATATTCGAACCATGCCCGCGATCCTGATCATCGACGACAACGCCAGCGTGGGTACCGCACTGGATGTGCTGTTTTCCCTGCATGACATCGACACCCTGCAGGCGCAGAGCCCGGCCGACGGCCTGGCGATGCTGGAAGCACACGCCGTCGACCTGGTCATCCAGGACATGAACTTCACCGAGGACACGACCTCGGGCGAAGAAGGCGAGGCCCTGTTCGCGCAGATCCGCGCGCGCCATCCCGACCTGCCGGTCATCCTGCTCACCGCCTGGACGCACCTGAGCAGCGCGGTGGACCTGGTCAAGGCCGGTGCCGCCGATTACCTGGCCAAGCCGTGGGATGACCGCAAGCTGCTGACCACGGTCAACAACCTGCTGGAACTGTCCGAAGCGCGTCGCGAGCTGGACCAGCGCCGCGCCCGCGAGGAACGCCAGCGCAACGCGCTGGAACAGAAATACGAGCTGTGCGGCGCGGTGTTCGCCGATCCCGCCAGCGAACGTGTCATCGCCCTGGCCTGCCAGGTCGCGCGTTCGGAACTGCCGGTGCTGATCACCGGCCCCAATGGCGCCGGCAAGGAAAAGATCGCGCAGATCATCCAGGCCAATTCACTGGTGGCCAAGGGCCCGTTCGTGGCGGTCAACTGCGGTGCCCTGCCCTCCGAGCTGATCGAGGCCGAACTGTTCGGCGCCGAAGCCGGTGCCTACACCGGTGCCAACAAGGCGCGCGAGGGCAAGTTCGAAGCCGCCGACGGCGGCACGCTGTTCCTGGACGAGATCGGCAACCTGTCGCTGGGCGGGCAGATGAAGCTGCTGCGCGTACTGGAAACCGGCCGCTTCGAGCGCCTGGGCTCCAACCGCGAGCGCCAGGTGAAGGTCCGCGTGGTCAGCGCGACCAACGCCGACCTGCCGGCGATGATCCGCGACGGCAGCTTCCGCGAAGACCTCTATTACCGACTCAACACGGTGGAACTGGTGCTGCCGCCGCTGGCGGAACGCCCGGGCGACATCGTGCCGCTTGCCGAACGGTTCCTCAGCGCCGGCAAGCCGCTGTCCACCGCTGCTGCCACCGCACTGCAGCGGCACCCGTGGCCGGGCAACGTGCGCGAGCTGCGCAACGTGATCCAGCGCGCCGAGCTGCTGGCCAGCGGCAACCGCATCGAGGTGGCCGACCTCAACCTGCCGCGTGCAGCAGCCGCGCCGCGCCCGACGCCGAGCGCCGGCAATGATCCCGACCGTGCACGCATCGAGGACGTGCTGGCCCGCAACCACGGCGTCATCGCCCAGGCCGCGGCCGAGCTCGGCCTGAGCCGCCAGGCGCTGTACCGGCGCATGGACCGCCACGGCATTCCGCGCGAATGAAACGGCGCTCCTTCACTTTCCTCCTGTTCCTGCGCCTGCTGCCGGTGCTGGCGCTGGCCGCCGCGCTGCCGTGGCTGCTGGCCTACTGGATGAACCACGGCTGGTGGGTGACGGGGATCTCCTCGGTCGTGCTGCTGTCGCTGATGTGGTGGTCGCTGCGCCGCGCCACCGCACCGGTGCGCTCGCTGATGCGCGCACTGGCCGGCACCACCAGCAGCTATCGCGATGGTGAGTTCAACTTTGGCGTGTACTGGCCGGGCAACGACGAACTGGGCGACCTGGTGGACGCACACCGCGAACTGGGCGACGTGCTGCGCGAGCAGCGCCAGGGCCTGGTGCAGCGCGAACTGCTGCTGGACACCATGGTGCAGAACACGCCGGTGGCGATGCTGCTGATCGCGGCCGGTGGCGATGGCATTTCCCGCGTGGTGTTCTCCAACCTGGCCGCACGCAAGCTGCTGCACGGTGGCTGGAAGCTGGAAGGCCAGCGCATGGAAGAGGTGCTCGAACAGCTGCCGGTGGAACTGCGCGATGCCATCGCACGCGGTGGTGACAGCCTGTTCGCGGTGCGCGCGGAAGTCGAGGAGGGCGTCGAGCCCGATGAGGACGACGAGCAGGTCTACCATCTTTCGCGGCGCGCGTTCCATCTGAACGGCCGCCCGCACGATCTGCTGCTGGTGCGCCAGCTGACCGCCGAACTGCGCCGCCAGGAAGTGCAGACCTGGAAGAAGGTGATCCGGGTGATCAGCCACGAACTGAACAACTCGCTGGCACCGATCGCCTCGCTGGCCCATTCCGGCGGCGAACTGGTAAAGCGCGAACGCTTTGATCGCCTGCCGGAGATCTTCAGCACCATCGAAGACCGCGCACGCCATCTGGAAGGCTTCATCCGCGGCTATGCACGCTTCGCCAAACTGCCGCAGCCGCAGCTGCAGACCGTGCACTGGGCGCCGTTCCTGTCGAGCCTGCGCCAGCAGATTCCCTTCGGCATGGACCGCGAGCCGGACGAGACGCTGAGCAGCCGCATCGACATCGCCCAGTTCGGCCAAGCGCTGTTGAACCTGCTGAAGAACGCGCACGAAGCCTGTGCCGAAGCGGAGCCGCCCAACGACGACGTGCAGGTGCAGCTGACGCGCCTGCCGCAGTGGCTGCGCCTGGACGTGCTGGACCGCGGCAAGGGCATGAACGAGCAGGTGCTGCAGAACGCGCTGATGCCGTTCTATTCAACCAAGCGCAACGGCACCGGCCTGGGCCTGGCGCTGACCCGCGAGATCGTCGAGGCACACGGCGGCAGGGTTTCCCTGCAGAACCGCGGTGATGGCGGCTTGTGCGTGTCGATCCTGCTGCCGGTGAGTTGACCGGTTGGCCGCATCCACGCATGGCGTGGATCTACGGGGGAATGTCCGCCAAGGTAGCGCCGGGCCATGCCCGGCGGCCTCTCCTCAACCCTTCTTCACCGGCCGCTTCCAGCCGTCGATCGTCTCCTGCCGCGCACGGGCCAGGGTCAGCTTGCCGTCCGGCGCATCACGAGTGATGACCGAGCCCGCCGCGATGGTCGCGCCTTCACCAATGGTCACCGGTGCCACCAGCGCGCTGTTGGAACCGATGAAGGCCTTGTCGCCGATGGTCGTGGTCGACTTGTTCACCCCGTCGTAGTTGCAGGTGATGGTGCCGGCGCCGATGTTGACCTTGCTGCCGATCACCGCATCGCCCAGGTAGGTCAGGTGGTTGGCCTTGCTGCCCACGCCCAGGGTGACCTTCTTGGTTTCCACGAAGTTGCCCACGTGCACGCCGTCGGCCAGCACGGTGCCCGGGCGCAGGCGCGCGAACGGGCCGATCTGCGCGGCACCTTCGGACACCACGCCTTCCAGGTCACAGTGCGCGCGCACTTCGGTACCCGGCCCCAGGCTCACATCCTTCAAGCGGGTGAACGGCCCCACGGTCACGCCGTCGGCCAGCTCCACCCTGCCTTCCAGGATCACATCGACATCGATCAGCACGTCGCTGCCGACCGTGACCTCGCCGCGGATATCCAGTCGCGCCGGATCGAGCACGCGCGCGCCATGCGTACACAGGGCACGCACCGCGCGGCGCTGCCATGCACGCTCCAGCTGCGACAGCTGCCAGGGATCATTCGCGCCTTCGGCTTCCTGCGCGTCGGACACCAGCGCCATCTCCGCCGGGGTGTACTCGTGCGCGGCGAAGGCAAACACATCGGTCAGGTAGTACTCGCCCTGCGCGTTGCTGTTGGAGAGCTGCGACAGCCAGCGGCGCAGCGCGGTCGATTCGGCGGCAATGATGCCGGTATTGATGGTGCGCACCCGCAGCTGGTCTTCGTTGGCGTCCTTCTGCTCGACGATCGAACCGACCCGGCCTTCGGCATCGCGCAGCACGCGGCCATAGCCGGTCGGGTCGTCGACCTCGGCCACCAGCACCGCAAGGCGACCCGGCTGCGCCAGCAGGTGGCGCAGGGTGTCCGCGCGGATCAGCGGCACGTCGCCGTACAGCACCAGCACCTGCGCCGCATCCGGCACTTCCGGCATCGCCTGCGCCACCGCATGGCCGGTACCCAGCTGCTGCGCCTGTTCGGCCCACAACAGGTCGGCCTGGTCGGCAAAGCGCTGCCGCACGGCTTCACCGCCATGGCCGTACACCACATGGATGGCGGCGGGCTGCAGTTCGCGTGCCGCGGCGATCACATGGGCCAGCATCGGCTGGCCGGCAATCGGCTGCAGCACTTTCGGCAACACGGATTTCATGCGCTTGCCAGCGCCGGCGGCGAGGATGATGACGTGCAGGGCTTGAGTCATGGGGCAGCGGTCCGTGGTTCGTTGCCGGTGATTCTAGAGCGTCGGCCGTTAACATGGCGGCCTGCCTGCCTCGATTGCCGCCATGAGCCTGCTCCGCCAGGGAAGCGCCTACATCGTCATCGGCCTGCTGCAGCTGCTGCTGGACTGGCTGGTGTTTGTCGCTCTCACGGCGGCGGGCGTGCCGGTGGCCCCGGGCAACATCGCCGGGCGCGTGGCCGGCATGCTGCTGGGCTTCTGGTTGAACGGGCGGATCACCTTCGCCGATGCGCAGGGCCGGCAGCGGCTGGGCTGGCGGCGCTTCGCCCGCTTCCTGCCGCTGTGGCTGCTGCTGACCGTGGCCAGCACACTGCTGGTGTCCGCCGCCCACCATGCACTGGGCCTGCAGTACGCCTGGCTGGCCAAGCCACTGGTGGAAGCGGCGCTGGCCGCGGTGTCGTTCCTGCTGATGCGCTACGTGGTCTACCGCTGACGGCTGACTCTACCCGTCGGGGCCGCGGGAAAACCTACCCGGTAGAGTCGACCGTTGGTCGACTGCTCTTTCGGGGGGCCGCTTGAAACCCGCGCTGCGCGCGATAGTCGACCAACGGTCGACTCTACCAACGCCGCCGACACAAACAAAAACGCCGGCACGAGGCCGGCGTTTCTGCGGGTGTGGCGCGAGCCTCAGTGCTTGAGGGTCTTGCGCAGGCGCTCCAGCGCCTGCAGCTGCACCACGGCTTCAGCCAGCTTCTGCTGGGCTTCGGCCACTTCCATGGCTTCACCGCGGTTGGCCAGGATGCGCTCGGCTTCTTCCTTGGCCTTGCGGACCGAGGCTTCGTCGATGTCCTGCGCGCGGATCGCGGTGTCGGCCAGCACGGTCACCACCTGCGGCTGCACTTCCAGGATGCCGCCGGAAATGGCGAAATCCAGCTGCTCGCCGTTCGGCGTGGTCACCACGACCTTGCCCGGCTTCAGACGGGTGATCAGCGGTGCGTGCTTGGGCGCGATGCCCAGTTCGCCGAGCTCACCCGTAGCCACGACCAGAGTCGCTTCACCACGGAAGATTTCCTGCTCGGCGCTGACGATGTCGCAACGGATGGTGCTCATGATCAGGCCTTCTCAGCCATCTTCTTGGCCTTCTCGACCGCTTCTTCGATGCTGCCGACCATGTAGAACGCCTGCTCCGGCAGGTGGTCGTACTCGCCATCGACGATGGCCTTGAAGCCACGGATGGTGTCCTTCAGCGACACGTACTTGCCCGGCGAGCCGGTGAACACTTCGGCCACGTGGAACGGCTGGCTGAAGAAGCGCTCGATCTTGCGGGCGCGCGACACGGCCTGCTTGTCTTCTTCGGACAGTTCGTCCATGCCCAGGATGGCGATGATGTCCTTCAGTTCCTTGTACTTCTGCAGGGTCTGCTGGACGCGCTGGGCGGTGTCGTAGTGCTCGTGGCCGATGACCAGCGGGTCCATCTGGCGGCTGGTGGAATCCAGCGGATCGACGGCCGGGTAGATACCCAGCGAGGCGATCGAACGCGACAGGGTGACGGTCGAGTCCAGGTGGGCGAAGGTGGTCGCCGGCGACGGATCGGTCAAGTCATCCGCGGGAACGTAGACGGCCTGGATCGAGGTGATCGAACCGTTCTTGGTCGAGGTGATGCGCTCCTGCAGGACGCCCATTTCCTCGGCCAGGGTCGGCTGGTAACCCACGGCGGACGGCATACGACCCAGCAGTGCCGACACTTCGGTACCGGCCAGGGTGTAGCGGTAGATGTTGTCGACGAACAGCAGGACGTCCTTGCCCTTGCCGTTTTCGTCCTTCTCGTCGCGGAAGTACTCGGCCATGGTCAGGCCGGTCAGGGCGACGCGCAGACGGTTGCCCGGCGGCTCGTTCATCTGGCCGTACACCATCGCCACCTTGTCGAGGACGTTGGAGTCCTTCATTTCGTGGTAGAAGTCGTTGCCCTCACGGGTACGCTCACCCACGCCGGCGAACACGGACAGACCGCTGTGCGCCTTGGCGATGTTGTTGATCAGTTCCATCATGTTGACGGTCTTGCCGACGCCGGCGCCGCCGAACAGGCCGACCTTGCCGCCCTTGGCGAACGGGCACATCAGGTCGATGACCTTGATGCCGGTTTCCAGCAGCTCGGTGGCCGGGGACTGGTCTTCGTACGACGGGGCCGCACGGTGGATTTCCCAGCTGTCGCTGGCGGCCACCGGGCCGGCTTCGTCGATCGGACGGCCCAGCACGTCCATGATGCGGCCCAGGGTGCCAGCGCCGACCGGCACGGAGATGCCGCGGTCGGTGTTGACGGCCACCAGGTTGCGCTTCAGGCCGTCGGTGGAACCGAGGGCGATGGTACGCACCACGCCGTCGCCCAGCTGCTGCTGGACTTCGAGGGTGATTTCGGTGTTTTCCACCTTCAGTGCGTCATACACCTTCGGCACCGACTCACGCGGGAATTCGACGTCGACGACCGCGCCGATGATCTGAACGATCTTGCCCTGACTCATTGCTGCATCCTCTAAATGTGTGCTTTGAACGAACGCGGTCAGACTGCTGCCGCGCCGCCGACGATTTCGGAGATTTCCTGGGTGATCGCTGCCTGGCGCGCCTTGTTGTAGACGAGCTGGAGGGTACCGATCAGCTTGTTGGCGTTGTCGCTCGCCGCCTTCATCGCAACCATGCGTGCGGCATGCTCGGAGGCGACGTTTTCCAGCAGTGCCTGGTACACCAGCGACTCGATGTAACGCGTCATCACGTGCTCCAGCACGGTCGCGGCATCGGGTTCGTACAGGTAATCCCAGTCGTGGTGAGCGACCTGCTTCTCAGCCGGCGGCAGCGGCAGCAGCTGATCGAAGCTGGCCTTCTGCACCATGGTGTTCACGAAGCGGTTGTAGACCAGGTACACGCGGTCGACCTTGCCTTCGGTGAAGGCGTCGAGCATGACCTTGATCACACCGATCAGCGATTCCAGCTTCGGCACGTCGCCGATGTGGGTCACGCTGCCGACCATGTTGACCTTCACGCGGCGGAAGAAGGTCGATGCCTTCTGGCCGATGGTCACCAGGTCCACTTCAGCACCCTTGTCCTGCCATGCCTTGGCTTCGCCCAGCATCTTGCGGAACAGGTTGTTGTTGAGGCCGCCGGCCAGGCCGCGATCGGAGGAGATCACGATGAACCCGACCCGCTTGACCTGCTCGCGCTCGACCAGGAACGGATGCTGGTAATCGGTGCTGGCCTGGGCCAGGTGGCCGATCACCTGCTTCATCGCCTGCGCGTACGGACGCGAGGTCTTCATCCGATCCTGCGCCTTGCGGATCTTGGAGGCCGAGACCATTTCCAGGGCGCGCGTCACCTTGCGGGTGTTCTGCACGCTCTTGATCTTGGTTTTGATTTCGCGTCCGCTTGCCATCTCTTGTTTCCCGTGGCGCGGGGCTGTTGCCCCGCGTTGTTCAACCGTTTGTCATCTGGTCCAGCGGAGCATGGCTCCGCTCTACAGGACCGCGATTACCAGCTGCCGGTGGTCTTGAACTCGGCGATGCCCTTCTTGAAGGCACCTTCGATGTCGTTGTCCCAACCGCCGGTGGCGTTGACCTTGCCGACCAGCTCGCCCTGGGTGTTGGCGAAGTGGGCGTGCAGGCCTTCTTCGAAGGCCAGCAGCTTGTTGACCGGCACGTCGTCGAGGTAACCCTCGTTGACGGCGTAGATCGACAGCGCCTGGTTGGCGATCGACATCGGCGCGTACTGCTTCTGCTTCATCAGCTCGGTGACGCGCTGGCCACGCTCCAGCTGCTTGCGGGTCGCTTCGTCCAGGTCCGAGGCGAACTGCGCGAACGCAGCCAGCTCACGGTACTGGGCCAGCGAGATGCGGATGCCGCCCGACAGCTTCTTGATGATCTTGGTCTGGGCCGAGCCACCGACGCGCGACACCGAGATACCGGCGTTCACGGCCGGGCGGATGCCGGCGTTGAACAGGTCGGTTTCCAGGAAGATCTGGCCGTCGGTGATCGAGATCACGTTGGTCGGAACGAAGGCGGACACGTCGCCAGCCTGGGTTTCGATGATCGGCAGCGCGGTCAGCGAACCGGTCTTGCCGGTGACCTTGCCTTCGGTGAACTTCTCGACGTATTCCTCGGACACGCGGGCAGCGCGCTCGAGCAGACGGGAGTGCAGGTAGAACACGTCACCCGGGTAGGCTTCACGGCCCGGCGGGCGCTTCAGCAGCAGCGAGATCTGGCGGTAAGCCACGGCCTGCTTGGACAGATCGTCGTACACGATCAGCGCGTCTTCGCCGCGGTCCATGAAGTACTCACCCATGGTGCAGCCCGAGTAGGCGCTGATGTACTGCATGGCAGCCGATTCGGAAGCGGTCGCGGCCACCACGATGGTGTGGGCCAGCGCGCCGTTCTCTTCCAGCTTGCGCACGATGTTGGCGATGGTCGAAGCCTTCTGGCCGATCGCAACGTACACGCACTTGATGCCGGTGCCCTTCTGGTTGATCACCGCATCGATGGCCATTGCGGTCTTGCCGGTCTGGCGGTCACCGATGATCAGCTCGCGCTGGCCACGGCCGATCGGGATCATCGAGTCGACCGACTTGTAACCGGTCTGCACCGGCTGGTCGACCGACTTGCGCCAGATCACGCCCGGAGCAACGCGCTCCACCGGAGCGGTCAGGTCGGTGCCCAGCGGGCCCTTGCCGTCGATCGGCTCGCCCAGCGCGTTCACGACGCGGCCCAGCAGTTCCGGACCGACCGGCACTTCCAGGATGCGGCCGGTGGTCTTGGCGACGTCGCCTTCGCGCAGGTGCTCGTAGTCACCCAGGACCACGGCGCCGACCGAGTCGCGCTCCAGGTTCAGGGCCAGGGCGAAGGTGTTGTTCGGCAGTTCGATCATTTCGCCCTGCATCACGTCGGCCAGACCGAAGATGCGCACGATGCCGTCGGACACGCTGGTCACGGTGCCTTCGTTGCGCGATTCCGCGGCCAGCTTGACCTTCTCGATGCGGTTCTTGATCAGTTCGCTGATTTCGGAGGGGTTGAGCGTGGTTGCCATCGTCAAGTCCTAGTGCCGGCAGCGGGGCCGGACGTTAAATGAATTCAGTTAGCGAGCGCGGTCTGCAGACGGGCCAGCTTGCCCTTCAGCGAACCATCGATGACCACGTCGCCGGCGTCGATGACGGCACCGCCGATCAGCGAGGCATCGACCGCGGTGGTCACGTCGACCTCGCGGTTGAAGCGCTTGCGCAGCGCGACCTTGATCGCGTCCAGCTCACCGGCCGACAGTTCGGCCGCCGAGGTCACCGTGGCCTTGACCACGTGCTCGGCTTCGGCGCGCAGGGCGTCGAACATGCCAGCGATTTCCGGCAGCAGCGGCAGACGATGCGATTCGGCCAGCACGGCGAGGAAACGCGAGTAGGTCTCACCGTGGGTTTCCGGTGCCAGCAGTGCGACGCCTTCGTCGCGACCCAGCTCCGGGTTGGCGAGCAGGGCCGCCACGCGCGGGTCGGCGGCGACGTGGGCGGAGAACGCCAGGGCGTCCGACCACGGCGCGAACGTGCCTTCGTCACGCGCGGTCGCGAAGGCGGCGCGGGCGTACGGGCGGGCAAGCGTGAGGGCCTGGCTCATCCTTAGATCTCCGAGGCCAGCTCGTCGAGCAGCGCCTTGTGGGCGTTGGCGTCGATTTCGCGCTTGAGCAGCTTTTCGGCACCGGTCACGGCCAGCGCGGACACCTGCTTGCGCAGATCTTCACGGGCACGGTTGGCGGCGGCGTCGATTTCAGCCTGGGCCAGTTCCTTCTGACGGGTGGCTTCGGTGATCGCTTCGTTACGGGCAGCATCAACGATCTGGTTGGCGCGCGCGTGGGCCTGGTCGATGATCTCGTTGGCCTTGGTGCGTGCTTCTTTCAGCGCTTCGTTGACCTTCTCCTGCGCCTGGGCCAGATCTTTCTGGCTGCGGTCGGCAGCAGCGAGGCCTTCAGCGATCTTCTGCTGGCGCTCTTCGATCGCGTTCATCAGCGGCGGCCAGATCTTGGTCGCGATGATCCAGATCAGACCAGCGAAGGCGAGCGCCTGCGCAAGAAGGGTGAAATTGATATTCATGGTTAGCTCGATCGCTGGTTTCGGGGTGGACGCGCCGCCGAAGCGGCGCATCCGGCCTTCATCCGAAACCGGGTGCATCAGCACCCGGTCGTCTCAAACCGCTGTATCAGCCGGCCAGAGCCTTGGTGACGGCGCCAGCGAAGGCAGCCGACAGCGGGTTGGCGAAGGCCAGCAGCAGGCCGACGGCGACCGAGATGATGAACGCGGCGTCGATCAGGCCGGCGGTGATGAACATGCGGACCTGCAGGACCGGGATCAGTTCCGGCTGGCGGGCGGCCGACTCCAGGAACTTACCAGCCATGATGGCCAGACCCAGGCCAGCGCCCAGCGCGGCCAGGCCGATCATGATGCCGACGGCAAGGGCGGTGGAGCTCTGAATCTGCGCGAAGTTGGTCAGGACGGCGAAGTACATGGTTATCTCCAGGAACTAAGTTGCTAAGGGTGATGAAACGGATGAAGGTGAAACTGGTTGAAGCTTGGAACTTTAGTGAGCGTCTTCCGACAGGCTCAGGTACACGATCGACAGCATCATGAAGATGAAGGCCTGCAGCGGGATCACCAGCAGGTGGAACAGCATCCAGCCCAGACCGAATGCACCACCGGCAATGGCACCGAAGAAACCGGCACCACCCAGCACCCAGATCAGCAGGAACACGATTTCGCCGCCGAACATGTTGCCGAACAGTCGCATCGCCAGCGAGATCGGCTTGCTCAGCCACTCGACGATGTTGAGGATCAGGTTGAACGGCATCATCCACTTGCCGAACGGCGCCGTCAGGAATTCCTTGATGAAGCCCAGCAGGCCCTTCGACTTCAGCGCGAAGAACAGCATCAGGAAGAACACGCTGAAGGCCATGCCCAGGGTGGCGTTGACGTCAGCGGTCGGCACCGGCTTCCAGTAGTGGACACCGGCCATTTCCAGCGGCTTGGCGATGAAATCGGCCGGGATCATCTTCAGCAGATTCATCAGCAGAATCCAGAAGAAGATGGTGATGGCGATCGGCGTGACCAGCTTGCTCTTGCCGTGGTAGGTGTCCTTGGCCTGGCGGTCAACGAACTCCAGGCAGATTTCCACGAAGGCCTGCCACTTGCCCGGCACGCCGGCGGTGGCCTTGCGGGTACCCATCCAGAACGCGACCACGATCACCAGGCCCATCAGGACGGCGGTGAGGAAGGTATCGACGTGGATGTGCCAGAACATCCCCTCGCCGTTGCCGACCGGTGCGGTCAGGTTCTGCAGGTGATGCTGGATGTAGCTGGTAGGGGTTAGAGCCTCGCCCGCCATGTGTCCGGAACCTTAGTTAATTGAATTCTGTCAACGCCTGGCCAGAGCCAGGACCTGGAACATCAAACCGACGGCGATACCGGCCAACAGCGCCAATGCAGGCAGCTTGAAGACCAGGAAACCCGCCAGCAGGACGCCGAAAACGACTGCCCACTTCGCAACGACCGCAATGATCAGGCGCGCCATCGCCGAACCTGCTGCAACTGCGCCCCCGCTCAGTGCCATCCGTGCCGCCACCCAGCCCCCGGCCGAGACCGCCACGCCGGACAGCAGCGCACCCAGTGCGGCCTTCTGCCCCGCCAGCAGCAGGAATGCCAGGGCCAGGACAGCCACTGCGACCAGCGGATAGACCGCGGCGCGCAGCATCAGTCGCCGACCCGCTTCAACGGAGTTCAGCACAGGATGTCCCACATGGTTCTTGTGAAGGGCGGAGGCCGTTACAACGTGCGTGCCTCATCGAGCCGCCAAATTATAGCAATGGGACAATTTGTGAGACAACCGCTGCCTGTTCATCCACGGAGCCGCAAGTTGCCGAATCGGCAGGATTTTTACGGCCCACAGGGGGGACAATAGCGTCCGCGCCATGTTGCGATGCAGCGTATTCAACTTTGGTCGCAGGCCACGGAACTTTCCCGCGCGCCGCCGGTCCTACCTTTCGACCTGTCTGCAGCAACCTCGTCGACGCTTCGCCCCGCAGGTCCCAGGATGGCCCCGTAGTCCTCTCCGGGGCCATCTTCTTTGCAACGTCATGACAGCGCTGAACCGTCCACACCGCGTGGACCATACGTTCACGTAGGGTGGACCTGCACGTCCGGCACAGTGGCCTTCATTCCGAATTAACCACTGCAAGGACTCTGCGATGCGCCCCGTACCCACCCTGCTCGCCCTCTCGCTGCTCGCCGCCGGCGCGTCGTTTGCCAATGCTGCCCACGCCGCGGAAGGCGATCCGCGCTTCACGCTGCGCGTGGGTGCGATGAACATCGAGAACGACAACACCATCCGCGGCAACACCACCGTGGCCGGCCAGGACGTCAATGTCAGCGAAGATTTCAAGATGGGCGGCAAGGAATGGGAGCCGCGCATTGATGGCGTGTTCCGCTTCAGCGACCGCCAGCGCCTGATCTTCGACTACTTCAAGTGGGACAAGGACCGCCGCGAGACGCTGGATGACGGCATCGCCTTCGGCCAGATCAACGTGCCGGAAGGCAGCTTCGTCAAGGCCGAGCTGAAGTACCAGGTCGCCAGCCTGGTGTACGACTACTCGGTGGTGGACACCGAGAAGTTCGACCTGGGCCTGCAGCTGGGTGCCGAATGGGCCAAGGTGAGCGCCAAGGGCTTTGCCGACCTGGGCAATGTCTACAACGGCCGTTTCCTGGATGAGAGCGAGAGCGGCGTGGCCCCGGTGGTTGGCGCACGCCTGAGCTTCACCCCGGCAGACCGCTGGCTGATCAACATCCAGGGGCAGTACCTGAACACCAAGTGGGGCAGCTTCGACGACTACGACGGCGACCTGAGCCGCGCAAACGCCATCGTCGAATACCGCTTCACCGAGACCTTCGGCGTGTTCGCCGGCTATGACTGGTTCAAGCTGGACGTGGACCAGAAGGGCAGCGACGGCGTCCTCGGCCTGAAGCAGGAATTCAAGGGCCCGGTGGCCGGCATCAGCATGACCTTCTGATCGAACGTCACCCGTTATATCCAGCGCGGCGCCCGGGCAACGGGCGCCGCGTTTTTTCATGCGCCCGCACCGTTCGGCCAACAAAAAACCCGGCTTTCGCCGGGTTTTTTGTGCCGCACGAAGTGCCCGCCGGGCATGGCCCGGCGCTACTTCTTTTTGGGGAGGTACAGATCAGTGATCGTGCCGTCGTAGATTTCCGAGGCCATCGCCACCGATTCGCTCAGCGTCGGGTGCGCATGGATGGTGTGGCCGATGTCTTCGGCTTCCGCACCCATCTCGATGGCCAGGCCGATCTCGGCCAGCAGGTCACCGGCGTGCACGCCGACGATGGCACCACCGATGATGCGGTGGGTCTCTTCGTCGAAGATCAGCTTGGTGAAGCCCTCGGTACGGCCGATGCCGATCGCGCGGCCGCTGGCGGCCCACGGGAACTTGGCCACGCCGACCTTCAGGCCCTTGGCCTTGGCTTCGGTCTCGGTGACGCCAACCCAGGCGATTTCCGGGTTGGTGTAGGCCACCGACGGAATCACGCGGGCGACCCATTCCTTCTTGTGGCCGGCAGCCACTTCGGCGGCCAGCTTGCCTTCGTGCGTGGCCTTGTGGGCCAGCATCGGGTTACCGACGATGTCGCCGATGGCGAAGATGTGCGGCACGTTGGTGCGCATCTGGCGGTCGACCGGGATGAAGCCGCGGTCGGTGACCTGCACGCCGGCCTTCTCGGCATCGATCTTCTTGCCGTTCGGCGAGCGGCCCACGGCCACCAGCACGCGGTCGAAGGTGCCCCGCGCCAGGGCCGGCGTCTGGCCTTCCTCGGCGGCTTCGAAGGTCACGGTGATGCCCTTGGCATCGGCGGTGACGCCCGAGGCCTTGGTCTTCAGGTGGACTTCGATGCCCTGCTTCTTCAGGCGGTCGGCCAGCGGCTTGACCAGGTCCTTGTCGGCGCCCGGCATCAGCTGGTCCATGAACTCGACCACGGTGACCTTGCTGCCCAGCGCGCCATACACGGTGGCCATTTCCAGGCCGATGATGCCGCCGCCGACGACCAGCAGCGAGCCCGGCACTTCGGCCAGCTCCAGCGCGTCGGTGGAATCCATCACGCGCTTGTCGTCCCACGGGAAGTTCGGCAGCTTCACCGCCTGCGAACCGGCGGCGATGATGCACTTCTGGAAGCGCAGCAGCTGGGTGCTGCCGTCAGCCGCGGTGATTTCCAGTTCGTTGGCCGAAACAAACCTGCCGACGCCCTGCACGCTGCGGACCTTGCGCTGCTTGGCCATGCCGGCCAGGCCCTTGGTCAGCTGGCTGACGACCTTTTCCTTGTACTGGCGCAGCTTGTCCAGGGTGATGGTCGGCTTGCCGAATTCGACGCCGAAATCACCGGCATGGGCCACTTCGTCGATGACCGCTGCGGCGTGCAGCAGGGCCTTGGACGGAATGCAGCCCACGTTGAGGCAGACGCCGCCGAGGCTGGCGTAACGCTCGACCAGCACGGTGTCCAGGCCGACGTCGGCGGCGCGGAAGGCGGCGGTGTAGCCGCCCGGGCCCGAGCCCAGCACGACCATTTCGCATTCGATGTCCGCCGGCTTGCCGCTGGACAGCGCCGGCTTCGGTGCCGCCGGCTCGGCCGGGGCGCGGTGCGACGGGGTCACCGGCGGCTTGCTGGCCGGGGCGGCGGCGGCCGGGGCCGGCGCAGCGGCCTTGGCCGGGGCTTCGGCGGCACCTTCAGCGTCCAGCACCACGACCACGGCGCCTTCGGAGAGGGTGTCACCCAGCTTGACCTTGATTTCCTTGACCACGCCGGCGGCCGAGGACGGCACTTCCAGGGTGGCCTTGTCCGATTCCAGGGTCACCAGACCCTGATCCTTCTTCACCGTATCGCCGACGGCGACCAACACTTCGATCACCGGCACATCACTGTAATCGCCGATGTCGGGAACCTTGACTTCAATCGTGGCCATGGTGGTTTTCCTCGTGCCCGGCCGGCGTGGCCGGCGGGCTGTCACTGCATCTGTTCACGCGGCCGCGCCAGGGGGCAGCGGCCGCACGGTGGGGGCGAAGCGGTGCCTTACAGCAGCACGCGGCGCATGTCGGCCAGTACCTGCGACAGGTACGTGGTGAAGCGTGCGGCCAGGGCGCCATCGATGACGCGGTGGTCGTAGCTCAGCGACAGCGGCAGCATCAGCTTCGGCGCGAACTCCTTGCCGTTCCAGACCGGCTGGATGGCCGACTTGGAGACGCCGAGGATGGCCACTTCCGGTGCATTGACGATCGGGGTGAACGCGGTGCCACCGATGCCGCCCAGCGAGCTGATCGAGAAGCAGCCGCCGCTCATGTCGGCCGGGCCCAGCTTGCCGTCGCGGGCCTTCTTGGCCAGCTCGGTGGTTTCCTGCGCGATCTGCACCACGCCCTTCTTGTCCACGTCGCGGATGACCGGCACGACCAGGCCGTTCGGCGTATCGGCGGCGAAGCCGATGTGGAAGTACTTCTTCAGGGTCAGGTTTTCACCGCTGGCATCGAGCGAAGCGTTGAATTCCGGGAACTTCTTCAGCGCCGCGGCGCTGGCCTTGATCAGGAAGGCGAGCATGGTCAGCTTGATGCCGGCCTTCTCGTTTTCCTTGTTCAGCGCCACGCGCAGGCCTTCCAGGTCGGTGATGTCGGCCTGTTCGAACTGGGTGACGTGCGGGATCATCGCCCAGTTGCGGGCCAGGTTCGCACCGGAAATCTTCTTGATGCGCGACAGCGGCTGCACTTCGGTCTCGCCGAACTTGCTGAAGTCGACCTTCGGCCACGGCAGCAGGTTCAGGCCACCACCGGCGGCGACGGCTGCACCGGCTGCGGCCGGCACGCCACCGCTGAGCGCGGCCTTGACGAACTTCTGCACGTCACCCTTGGTGATGCGGCCGCCCTTCTCGGTGCCGCTGATCTGCAGCAGGTCCACGCCCAGTTCGCGGGCGAACACGCGCACGGCCGGGGTGGCATAGGGAACCTTGGCCGGCAGCACGCCATCGGCGTTGAACTGCACCGGCGGGCTGGTCGGGGTACCGGCCGAGGCGATCTCGCGCGCGGCCAGCTTGTCCGGCTGGGCCGGAACGGCGACCGGCTCGACCTTGGTGGCGGTCTCGGCAGCGGCCGGGGCGGCAGCAGCGGCGGCCTTGCTCGGGGCCGGCGCGGCAGCGCCTTCGGCCTCGATGATGGCGACCACGGCACCCTGCGACAGGTTGTCACCGACCTTGACCTTCAGTTCCTTGACCACGCCCGCGACCGAGGACGGCACTTCCATGGTGGCCTTGTCGCTTTCCAGCGTGACCAGGCCCTGGTCCTTCTTGACCGTGTCGCCGACGGCGACCAGCACCTCGATGACCGGGATGTCGGTGTAATCACCGATGTCCGGCACCAGCGCTTCAACGGCACCGCCGCTGGCGGCCGGCGCGGCCGGGGCAGCCGCCGCCGGGGCCGGGGCGCTCTGGGTGGCGGCGGCCGGGGCAGCGGCCTTGGCCGGGGCCGGGGCAGCAGCGGCCGGCTTGGCAGCCTCGCCTTCAGCCACTTCGATCAGGGCCACGACCTTGCCCTCGGAGAGGTTGTCGCCGACCTTGACCTTGATTTCCTTGACCACACCGGCAACCGAGGACGGCACTTCCATCGTGGCCTTGTCGCTTTCCAGCGTCACCAGGCCCTGGTCCTTCTTGACCGTGTCGCCGACGGCGACAAGCACCTCGATTACCGGGATATCGCTGTAGTCACCGATATCGGGGACAAGTGCTTCCTTGATTTCGGCCATGGGGATAACTCCGGCAATCTGGTGTAGGGAAACGTCTATTGTGCGGCCAGAGGGGGCCAGCGCCAACCGTTACAGGTGTTTTCAGTACGCACGCCGCCGGGACACGCTGTTGCCAAAGGCCTGCGGGCACTTCCAGTGGGTAGCGTATTGTCCCGACGATGTCCGCTTCATGTCGCCAGCGCGTCAGCCAGCGGCTGCCAGGCCTGGCGCAGGCGCGGCAGGGACCACGCGGCATTGGCCGGGCTGGTGGACGGCAGCGCGAGCAGCGCCGGTGTTGCCGCCAGATCCGGCACAACCCAGCGCTGCAGTGCCTGCCAGGCCGCCCCGCCATTGCAGGCGACCAGGCGCAACCGCGGCAGGCCGGCGATCAGTGCGGGCAGCGCATTGGGGACTTCCGAACCGCGCACGATGTCCGCATCCAGGCTGCCCCGCCGCTCGCACTGGCCGATCACATCCCACAGGCCGACACCGGCATCGGCCAGCGCGCGCAGCCGCGCCTCGTAGGCAAGCGCCGGATCGAAACCGCACAGATCACCGAGCAGCGGCCAGAAACGGTTGCGCGGATGGGCGTAGTACTGCTGTTCCTGCAGCGAGGCGACACCGGGCATCGAGCCCAGCACCAGCACGCGGCAATCGCGATCGACGCGCGCAGGCAGGCCGATGCACAACGCATCGCTGCTCACGTTTCCTCCAACTGCATGAACAATCGCATATGCATGAAACCTCTATAAAACAGCGGTTTCGCTCTGCCCGCTGAACAATGGAAACCAAATTTTAACGCGCGTCGGATGCGATTCATGTTGAGGCGACTACGGTGACATCGCCCCGCAACCGGGGGCCCAAAACAAGAAACAACAGGAGATTTCCCCCATGCGCTCCATCCGTATTCTGAGCCTCGCCCTGCTGACCTCCGCCGCCTTCGCTCCTGCTGCATTCGCGCAGGACAGCAGCTCCGCAGACACCGCCTCGGGCAAGCATTTTGCCGTGGTTGGCGGCGTGTCGCTGCTGCAGCCGAAGAACGATCCGATCGACGGCATCAAGAAGGTCGATGGCGGCCCGGCGCCGACCGTCAGCTTCAGCTACTACGTCAACGACAACTGGGCCGTTGAACTGTGGGGCGCTGCCGACAAGTTCGACCACCGCGTCAAGGGTCCGGGCAATGCCCGCCTGGGCAGCGTCGAGCAGCAGCCGGTCGCGCTGAGCGGCCAGTACCACTTCGGCCAGGCCGACAACGTGTTCCGTCCGTTCGTGGGCGTCGGCTACTTCCAGTCGACCTTCAGCAACGAGAACTTCGCCGGTGGCGATGACATCCGCCTGAAGGACGCCAAGGGTGCCATCGGCACCGTGGGTGTGGACATGAACATCAACTCCACCTGGTTTGCCCGCGCCGATGCCCGCTACATGCACTCGCGCCCGGACCTGAAGGTCGCCGGCCAGAAGGTGGGCGAAGCCAAGCTTGACCCGTGGACCGTGGGCTTCGGCATCGGTGCGCGCTTCTAAGCGGCTCCCTGCTCCACTGTGTTGAAACAACGGGCCCTGCGGGGCCCGTTGTTGTTTTGTAGAGTCGACCGTTGGTCGACTTCCTTATGTAGAGTCGAGCCATGCTCGACTGCCCTTCTGGAAATGCAGCCGAGCATGGCTCGGCTCTACAGAAACCTGACCCGGGGACGCCATGCACGAAATCGACCTGCTGGTGATCGGCGGCGGCATCAATGGCGCCGGCATCGCCCGTGATGCCAGCGGCCGTGGCCTGCGCGTGCTGCTGTGCGAGCAGCATGACCTCGCCGCGCACACCTCGAGCGCCAGCAGCAAACTGATCCATGGCGGCCTGCGCTACCTGGAACAGCGCGAGTTCGGCATGGTGCGCAAGGCGCTGGGCGAGCGCGAAACCGTACGCCGGCAGGCGCCCCACCTGGTCCACCCGCTGCGCTTCGTGCTGCCGTGGGAACCGCACCTGCGCCCACGCTGGATGCTGCGCGTGGGTCTGTGGCTGTACGACCACCTCGGCCGGCGCAGCCCGGCCTTCCCCACCTCGCGTTCGCTGCAGCTGCACGCCGATGCGCTGGGGTCGTGGTTGTCGCCGCACCTGCAACAGGCCTTCAGCTATGCCGACGCGCAGGTGGATGACGCGCGGCTGGTGGTGCTCAACGCGCTGGATGCCGCCCAGCGCGGCGCGCGCATCCTCACCGGCACCCGCTGCACGGGCCTGCAGCAGACGCCCACGCACTGGCTGGCAACACTGGAAGACAGCGACGGACAGACCCACAGCGTGCAGGCCCGGGCCGTTGCCAATGCGGCCGGCCCCTGGGCCGGTGGCCTGCTGCAGCGTATGCAGCCCGGCGATGGTTCGCCCCCGCTGCGCCTGGTGCAGGGCAGCCACATCGTCCTGCGCCGGCCCTGGCCCGACCACAGCGCCTGCCTGCTGCAGCAGCCGGATGGGCGCGTGGTGTTCCTGCTGCCGTTCGCCCACGACCACCTGCTGGTGGGCACCACCGATACCGACTACCGCGGCGACCCGGCGCGCTGCAGCGTGCTGCCCTCGGAAGTGGACTACCTGTGCGCGGCGGCCAACCACTATCTGCGCGAGCCGATCCGTGCGGCCGACGTGGTCTGGCAGTTCGCCGGCGTGCGCCCGCTGCTGGCCGACCCCGACCCGCAGGCGGCGAAGCTGAGCCGTGATTACCGGCTGCAGCTGCAGGGCGGCGGTGCGCCGGCCGTGCACGTGCTGGGCGGCAAGCTGACCACCTACCGCGTGCTGGCCGAGGAAGCGCTGGACCTGCTGCACACGCACCTGCCTGAGATGGGTCCGGCGTGGACGGCACACGGCGATGCCCTGCCCGGCAGTGACTGGGGCGATGCCGAGGCGGCGCGGGCGCAGCTGCAGGCGCATGCGCCCTGGCTGCCGTCCGACCTCGCGCGGCGCTGGGCCGGCGCCTACGGCAGCCGCAGTGCGATGCTGCTGGAAGGAGCGACCGCGCTCGCCGATCTGGGCGAGGACTTCGGCGGTGGCCTGCATGCGCGCGAAGTCGCGTGGCTGCAGCAGGCTGAGTGGGCACGCACGGCCGAGGACGTGCTGTGGCGACGCAGCAAGCTCGGCCTGCGCCTGGACGCAGCGCAGGTGGCGCGCCTGCAGGCATGGATGCAGGGTCAGAGCCCTTTCCGTGGGAAAGGGATCTGACCCCGTGTTTCAGGCCACAGCGGGCCAGCCGCGCCGCGGGGTCGGATCCCTTTCCTGCGGGAAAGGGCTCTGACCCCGGTACTCCCACGTGCGCCAACCAAGGTTGGCAGCTACCAGAGCAGCGGCGCGCGGCGCGACCGATGCATTAGGATTTCCCCATCGCCACCGGAGACGCCCCATGACGCCCCGCTACGTGCTGGCCATCGACCAGGGCACCACCAGTTCGCGCGCGATCCTGTTCGACCGCGCCGGCAACATCGTCGGCAGCGCGCAACGCGAGTTCAGCCAGCTGTTCCCGCAGCCGGGCTGGGTGGAACACGATCCGCGCGAGATCCTCACCAGCGTCTACGCGACCATGACCGAGCTGCTCAGCCGCGAGCAGATCGACCCACGGCACATCGCCGCGCTGGGCATCACCAACCAGCGCGAGACCACCGTGGTCTGGGATCGCGCCACCGGCCAGCCGATCCACAACGCCATCGTCTGGCAGTCGCGGCAGAGCCACGCGATCTGCGAGCGGCTGCGCTCAGACGGCCACGAAGCATTGATCCGCGAGCGCACCGGCCTGCTGATCGATGCGTATTTCTCGGCCACCAAGGTGCGCTGGATCCTCGACCACGTGGAGGGCGCGCAGCAGCGCGCCGAGCGTGGCGAACTGCTGTTCGGCACCATCGACAGCTGGCTGGTCTGGAACCTCAGCGGTGGCCAGGCGCACGTGACCGACTACAGCAACGCCGCGCGCACCCTGCTGTTCAACATCCACACCCTGCAATGGGACGACGACCTGCTGGCGCTGCTGGACATCCCGCGCGCGATGCTGCCCAGCGTGCGCGATTCCAGCGCGGTGTACGCGCATACGCGGCCGCAGTTCTTCTTCGACCACCCGATCCCGATCGCCGGCATCGCCGGTGACCAGCAGGCGGCATTGTTCGGCCAGGCCTGTTTCCAGCCGGGCATGGTCAAGAACACCTATGGCACCGGCTGCTTCATGCTGATGCACACCGGCGCCCAGGCGGTGCGTTCGCGCAACGGCCTGCTGACCACCATCACCTGGGGCATCGGCGGCAAGGTGGAATATGCGCTGGAAGGCTCGATCTTCATCGCCGGCTCGGTGGTGCAGTGGCTGCGCGACGAGCTGCACCTGATCGACCGCGCCAGCGACAGCCAGGCGCTGGCGGCGAAGGTCGACGACAGCGGCGGCGCCTACCTGGTGCCGGCCTTCGTCGGCCTGGGCGCACCCTACTGGCGCAGCGACGTGCGCGGGGCGATGTTCGGGCTGACCCGTGGCACCAGCAAGGCGCACTTCGTGCGTGCGGCGCTGGAGGCGATGGCCTACCAGACCCGTGACGTGCTCGATGCGATGCAGTCGGATGCGGGCATCGCCCTGAGCGAACTGCGCGCCGACGGCGGTGCGATCGGCAACGACTTCCTGGCCGGGTTCCAGGCCGACATCCTGGGTGTGCCGCTGCTGCGGCCACGGCTGACCGAAACCACCGCGCTGGGTGCGGCCTATCTGGCCGGGCTGGCGGTGGGGTTCTGGGAAAGCCGCGAACAGATTGCCGCGCAGTGGGGCCTGGACCGCCGCTTCGAGCCGCAGATGGACGCGGCGCGGCGGGAGAAGCTGTACGCCGGATGGCAGCAGGCCGTGGCCGCCACCCTCGCCTTCCACGTTGATTGAGGGCGGTAGCGGGCGGGGGCGCGCGGCCGGGCGCGCCCACAACACGACTGCGCCGGCGGGGCGGCCCCCGCGCCCCCCCCGCGCCCCCCCCCCCCCCCCCCCCCCCCCCCCCCCGCCACCCCCCGTCCGCGCGCCCGGAGCGGCACCCGTCCGCCCCCCCCCCCCCGCCCCCCCCCGCCCGCCCCCCCCCCCCCCACCCCCCCCCCGGGGGGCCCCCCCCCCCCCGCTACCCCACCATCAGAACGCCGGCAGCACCGCGCCCTTGTACTTGGTCTCGATGAAGGCCTTCACCTGCGGGCTGGTCAGCGCCTTGGCCAGCTTCTGCACGCGGGCGTCGTCCTTGTTGTCCGGGCGCGCGACCAGGAAGTTCACGTACGGCGAATCCTTGCTCTCGATCGCCAGCGCATCCTGGGTCGGGTTGAGGCCGGCATCCAGCGCGTAGTTGGTGTTGATCAGGGCGAGGTCGACCTGGTCCAGCACGCGCGGCAGCATCGCCGAATCCAGCTCGCGGAACTTCAGCTTCTTCGGGTTGGCGATGATGTCGCGCTGGGTCGACAGGGCGTTGCTCGGATCCTTCAGCTCGATCACACCAGCCTTGTGCAGCAGGATCAGCGCGCGGCTGTTGTTGCTCGGGTCATTGGGGATGACCACGTCGGCGCCTTCGCGCAGGTCGGCCAGCGACTTGACCTTGCGCGAGTACGCACCGAAGGGCTCGATGTGCACGCCGATCACCTTGGTCAGGTCGGTCTTGCGGTCGCGGTTGTAGGCATCCAGGTACGGCTCGGTCTGGAAGTAGTTGGCGTCCACCTGCTTCTGCACCAGCTGGTCGTTGGGCTGCACGTAGTCGTTGAACACGCGCACGTCCAGGTCCACGCCTTCCTCCTTGAGGATCGGCTTGACCACGTCCAGGATCTCCGCATGCGGCACGGCGGTGGCGGCCACCACCAGCTTCTGCGAGGGCTCGCCGGACTTGCCGCAGGCGGTCAGGGCCAGCGCAGCGGCGAACAGGGGCAGCAACAGGGTCTTCTTCATGGGGGCAACGGGTCTCTCGGGGGAGGGATCAGGAATGTTCGTAGTTGGTCAGGGCCAGGCTGAGCAGCGCCTTGGCCTGCTCGCGCAGCATCACCGGCTCGACGATCTCGGCATCGGAACCGTAGTGCAGCACGTCCATCAGCAGCTCGCGCGAGACGCTGTAGGGCACCTTCAGTTCGTAGCGGCCATCGGGCAGGAAACGGCCCTGCTGCTTGGAATGCCAGTGTTCGTCGGCCACCCAGCGCGCGGCCTTGGCGCTGAACAGGATGGTCGCCCAGCCCTTGGGCGGGCCGGAGAAGATGCCGTAGCTGGCGCCCAACTGCTCATCCAGCTCGGATTCGGCCACGTCGCGGGCACCGTTGTCGACCACCCGCGCCTTGTGCACGCGATCCACCGCAAAGCTGCGCAGCGCTTCGCGGTCATGGTCCCAGGCGTCCAGGTACCAGTTGTCGCGGTAGTGGGTCAGGCGCTGCGGCGACACGGTGCGCCGGGTCGATTCGTCAGTGGAGCGGGCACGGTACTCGAACGCCAGCTGCTTGCGCTCCAGCACGGCCGAAGCGACGGTGCGGAAGCTGCCTTCGTCGAACTTGCGGCCGCGGTGCGGGATCACCCGGACCCGGTCGACCGGCCAGTTGGAGACGCCGGCCTGCGCCGCCAGCAGGCTTTCGATGCGCTGCTGCAGCGGTGCCAGCACCGACGACAGCACGCCGCCGCCGGTCCGCGCCAGCAGGTGCTGCGAGGCCAGCAGGGCATGCAGCTCCTCCGAGCTGAGCCACAGGCCGGGCAGTTCGAAGCGGTCGCTTTCGTCAGCCTGGTAACGGAAGCCGGCCTCGCCGTCGCCCTCGATCGGTGCCATCAGCGCGTCGCGCAGGAAGGCCAGATCACGGTAGACGGTGGCACGGGAACAACCGAGCTTGTCCTGCAGGGTCGCCACCGTCACCGGATAGCGTGCGGACTTGAGCAGACGATGCAGGGCGGTGATGCGTTCGTATCGGTCCATGCCCCCGATTATGTCCGAGTCGCGGGCGTTGTGCGGGGGCTTTGGGCTATCGTGGGCGCCCCTGCCCCCATGGAGCGCCCGATGCGCCGCCTGCCTGCCCTGCCACTGCTGGCCTGCCTGCTGCTGGCCGCCTGTGATCGCGCCCCGGCACCTGACGCTGGCACGGCCCCCGCTGCAGCCCCGGCCTTGGCCCCTGCCCCTGCACCGGTGCCGGCCGCCGCGGCCGCCGATCCGGCGCAGGCGGTGCGCGTCGCCAGCGAGCATCTGGCCGGAATGCGCAGCTTCCACGCCGAGCTGGACGTGCTGGGTGCGGCCCAGCCGGTGCACAGCGCCATGGACTTCGTCGCCCCCGACCGCTTCCGGCTGCACACTCCGGCCGGGGTACAGACGATCATCGGCGACACCATGTTCCTGCAGGCCGGTGGCGCGATCCAGCAGGTGCCGACGCCGCCCGGCCTGCTGGAACAGTGGCGCAGCCCGCTGCCCGCCGATGCCCCGGCGGCCCCGCTGCAGGCCGAGGATCTGGGCCGGCAGTCGCTGGACGGCGTGGATACCCGCCATTACCGGCTGGTCAGTGCCGCCGGCGAGCGCCTGGAGTACTGGGTGGACGACCAGGGACTGCCGCGGCAGATCGTGCGCAACGGCAGCAACCAAGGGCGTCCGTACCAGCTGCGCCTGCGCTACTCGCGTTTCAACGACCCCGCGCTGCGCATCGACCTCCCCTGAATGGGCGATGGCGGTAACGCCTGCTGAAGCGCCGTTGTCGACCCGTTCTGATGGTCAGGGTGCTTCCAGTATCATCACGGGTTGTTAACCGCTTCGGAGAGCCCTCGATGTCCCTGCGCGTGTCCCTGCTTGTGCCCCTGCTGCTGTGCGCGCCCTTGGCCTATGCCCAGGATGCCTCCGAACTGGCGGCGATGACGTCGCCGTGGAGCGGCAGCGGCGGCGAACTGGGCTTTGCCGCCGCCAGCGGCAACAGCAGCACCGAGAGCTTCAACGGCGCCCTGCGCCTGCGCTACACCGATGGCGACTGGGTGCACACCATGGACCTGTTCGGCCTGCGCTCCAGCTCCAAGGTGACCGAGACCAACGACGACGGCACCACCACCCGCCGCGACAACACCACGGCCAACCGCTACACCGGTGCCGCCGGCAGCGCGCTGCAGCTGGGCGAACACCGCCAGCTGTTCGCCAAGGTGCGTACCGAGCGCGATGACTTCGCCACCTACGATCGTCGCAGCTCGTTCGGCCTGGGCTACGGCACCCGCCTGTTCAACACCGAGAAGTTCTCCTTCGACGCGCTGATCGGCCCGGGTGTCAGCCGCACCCACAGCACCGAAGACGACAGCACCCGTACCGGCCTGATCGGTCAGGGCCAGTTCGAACTGAAGTACGCCATCACGTCCAACACCGACCTGATCAACAACCTGCTGGTCGAATCGGGCTCGTACAACACCTTCGGCCAGAACGATTTCGGCGTGTCGGTGAGCATGAACGAGCACCTGGCCCTGAAGGCCGGCTGGCAGGCCCGTTACAACAGCGACGTGGCCGACGACAAGCGCAGGACCGATACGTTGACCACGATGAACGTGGTCTACAAGTTCAAGTAAGCAGAACGGGCGCCCAGGGCGCCCGTCTTCTTTTGGTAGTGCCGGGCGGGGGCGGGCCGCCCGGCCACAGCCGCCGCCCGCCCCCGCCCCCGCGGCCGCGGGGCGGGCCGGGCGCGCCCCCCGCCCCGGCGCC
>NZ_JBRRCR010000060.1:0-25374 GCF_056759115.1 Stenotrophomonas sp. STEN087
CGGGGGGGGTCCGGTTGAGGGGGACGCCGTAAACCCGTCCATGGGGGCTTGGTCGCGGCATCCATGCCGCTCACACCCCCTCAACCGGACCCACCCCGCCTTCGACAGTTTTCCGCGATCTGTTGGTAGCTGCTGCTGATGGTGTTGCTACTGATGGTGGGTGCCGACCGTTGGTCGGCACTGGCTCTGACCCCAGTGGGGGCGTCATTTAACCGGCGTCGGTTTTCCGGCCAATGGCTGCAGGGTCCAGCGGCCGGAATTCTGGCGCTGCCGGGGTGCCAGCGGGCCGTCGTGCTGGGTATAGATGAAGCGGCCCTGGTGGTCGGTCAGGCAGGTCAGCAGCAGGGTGTAGCGGGCGGCGCCGGCGGGGTGGGCTTCGGACATCTCGATTTCCGCGATGTGCGGTGCCAGGCGCGTGTAGCGGTAGATGCCGTGCAGCTGCAGGTCGGTGCCGAGGATGTCGAGCGTATAGCCGCTGGCGCCGAAGCTGACCTGCACCATGCGCCCGGTATTGGGATTGTCGGGCGCATACAGCGGGTCGCTGAGGTTAATGAACTGCCGCTGGTCGAGTGTCGTGGGCAGGCTGCAGTCGGCGGCGCTGGCCAGGACGGGGCAGAGCAGGGCGGCAATCAGGGGCAGGCGGTGCATGGCGGAACCTCCTTGGGATGGTCCGGTCATGCTCCGCAGTGGCGTGTGCCGCTGTCTGTAGGACTACGTGCAAATGCAAAGGGGTCGGATCCCTTTCCAGCGGAAAGGGCTCCGACCCCTTTGGGATCGCGTGGGGTCAGAGCCCTCCCTGCGGGAGGGATCTGACCCCGGTTTCGGCGGCTCAGCTGGCCAGCTCGGCCTGCTCGCGCTCGATGCCGTACTTGCGCAGCTTCTCCACCAACGTGGTGCGGCGCAGGCCGAGCAGCTGGGCGGCATGGGCGACCACGCCCTGGGTGCGTTCCAGGGCCTCGTTGATCAGGCCCAGTTCGATCGTGGCCATGTGGTTGCGCAGGTCCAGGCCGTCATTGGGCAGGGCCGCCTGGGCGCCCGCGTTCTCCGGTGCGGCCTGGCTGCCGCTGCCCGGGGTGTGGAAGGAAAAGCTGCGCAGGTCCAGGCGTTCCTCGCTGGCGGCCACCGGCGCCGAGGCGGGCGGTGCCACCACGGCCAGTGCGGCGTCGCCCCGGTAGCGGGCCGGCAGGTCCTGCACGCGCACCGAACCACCCGGGTGCAGCACGGCCAGGCGCTCGACCAGGTTGGTCAGCTCGCGCACGTTGCCGGGCCACTCGTAGCTGGCCAGGGCCTGCAGGGCTTCCGGGGTGAAGCGTACTTCGCCACGGCCAGTGCGGCCGAGCTGCATGGCGATGGTTTCGACCAGGGCCGGCAGGTCTTCACGACGTTCGCGCAGGGCCGGCACTTCGATCGGGAAGACGTTGAGGCGATAGAACAGATCCTCGCGGAACTTGCCTTCGGCGATGCGGGTTTCCAGGTCGCGGTGGGTCGCTGCGACCACGCGCACGTTGCAGCGGATGGTCTGGTTGCCACCGACGCGCTCGAAGCTGCGCTCCTGCAGCACGCGCAGCAGCTTCACCTGCATCGGCAGGCTCATGTCGCCGATTTCATCCAGCAGCAGGGTGCCGCCCTCGGCCATTTCGAAACGGCCCTTGCGCGCGGTCAATGCACCGGTGAAGGCGCCCTTTTCGTGGCCGAACAGCTCGCTTTCCAGCAGGTCGGCGGGGATGGCGCCGCAGTTGATCGCAACGAACGGGCCATCACGGCGCGGCGAGCGCTGGTGGATCGAACGCGAGACCACTTCCTTGCCGGTGCCCGATTCGCCCAGCACCAGTACGGTGGTGTCGAAGGCGGCCACCTGCTCGATCATCGTGCGCAGTCCGGTCACCGCCGGGCCGTTGCCGGTCGGGCCCTGGTCCTGTGCGGCGCCGGCCTGGTGCTCGGCATCCAGGCGCTTGAGGCTGGCGCGGCGCAGCAGCGCTTCCATCTGGGTGTGGCGCAGCGGGGCTTCCAGCGGCCAGATGTTGGCTTCGTGCAGGCCGTGCTGCTGGGCAAACGCTGCAGCTTCACCGTCGGCCAGCAGTACCGGCGGCGGCAGGCTGCTGCCGCCCAGCCAGGCGTACAGCGCGGTGCTGGCGGCGCTGTCGTCCAGGCTGCCGACGATCACGGCCATCCAGTCGTTCTGGCGCTGGCGGCCCAGGTCGAAATCGGCCGCGTCGGACACCCAGCGCGGGTTGAAATCCATGAATTCCAGCAGGGCAACGGTGCGCTCGGCACGCACGGCGTCGTTGTCCAGTACAAGGATGCGCGATTCACTCACGATCGATCCTCCCTGAGGCCTTCCAGGATCGGCATGACTTCCTGGATGTACGACAACT
The DNA here is from genome assembly GCF_056759115.1 of Stenotrophomonas sp. STEN087. NCBI lineage: Bacteria > Pseudomonadati > Pseudomonadota > Gammaproteobacteria > Lysobacterales > Lysobacteraceae > Stenotrophomonas > Stenotrophomonas sp. STEN087. The sequence goes on from NZ_JBRRCR010000060.1 coordinate 2,376, forward strand.
TGCTGACAAAATTGTCGGCGCCGGCGCGCAGCGCGTGTTCGCGGTGCTCGACGTCGTCGAAGTGGCTGGCGATCACGATGTACGGGGCATCATCCTGCGACTTGATCAGGCGGGTGGCCTGCAGGCCGCCCATTTCCGGCATCGCCAGGTCCATCAGCACCACCTGCGGGCGCAGCGACTCGGAACGCTCGATGGCTTCCAGACCGTTGCCGGCGCTGCCGACGATCTGCAGCCAGTCGATCTTGCGGAAGTGGCGCATCGCCGCGTTGATGAAACCCTCATGGTCGTCGACCAGCAGGACTGTGAGCTTGTTCATGTCCAACATCCTTTTCAGCCCACTCGGGCCAGCTGTGGTTGCCTGGCGCTGAGCCGGCGCCGTTCACGGGCCGGGGCGATATCCAGTTGTTCGCGGTATTTTGCGACGGTTCGGCGGGCAATGTTCACCCCTTGGCGTGACAGAAGTCCCGCAATGGCCTCGTCGGCCAGCGGGCGACCGGCCGGTTCGGCGTCGATCAGGCGGCGGACCATGGCCTTGACGGCCTGGCCGGACACGCTGGCACCCTCCAGGCGCACCGCGAAGAAGTGCTTCAGTTCGAAGGTGCCGCGCGGGGTCTGCAGGAACTTGCCGGTGGTGATGCGCGACACCGTGGATTCGTGCATGCCGATCTCTTCGGCCACTTCCTTCAGGGTGAGCGGCGCCATGGCTTCCTCGCCACGCACCAGGAACGCGGCCTGGCGCTCGACGATCACCCGCGCGGTGCGCAGCAGGGTGTCGTAGCGCATGGACAGGCCGCGGCTGAACCAGCGCGCTTCCTGCAGCATCTCGCGCAGTGCCGGGGCGGCGTCGCTGGTTTCGGCCAGGGCCTGCTCGTACTGGCTGTTGATCGAGACGCGGCGGCTGGTGGCCGGATTCAGCGCCACCTTCCACTGCTCGTCGGCGTGCCAGGCGACCACGTCCGGCACCACGACGGCATTGCGCTCGGGCAGCAGGCTGTCGCCCGGGCGCGGCTGCAGCGACAGGATCAGGCGCACGGCCTCGCGCACGTCATCCACTTCGGCATCGTGCTGGCGGGCCAGCGCGGGGTAGTCATGTGCGGCCAGGGCGTCCAGCGCGCCTTCCAGGACGCGCGCGGCCAGGTGCCGGGCCGGCACCACGCCGTGCAGGCTGTAGAGCTGGGCCAGCAGGCCTTCGCGCAGGTCCTGTGCGGCCATGCCGGCCGGTTCACCGTGCAGCAGCTGCTGGCGGATGGCTTCCACGCCGGCGCCGTCGATGTCGAACTGGGCGCTGGCCAGCAGCTGCAGCTGGTCCAGTGGGGCCTGCAGGTAGCCGGCTTCGTCGCAGTGTTCCAGCCAGAAGGCGGCCACGGCCAGCTCGCGCTCGTCCAGATCCAGCGCCAGGCGCTGCAGCACGCGCAGCTGCGGGTCTGTGGATTCGCCGGCGGCGATGCGTGCCATGCGGTCGTCGTCGCCGTCCTGCCAGCTGCTGCCGGCCACGTCCCACATCGAGGACTCGGGCAGCTCATCGAAGGCGGCCGTTTCCAGGGTGGTGCCGCTGGCGTCGGTGGCGTCGGCCGCCGGTGCTTCGGCGTCCTCGATTTCCAGCAGCGGGTTGGAGTCCAGCAGGCGCTGGATTTCCTGTTCCAAGTGCAGCCCGTCCAGCTGCAGCAGTCGGATGGACTGCAGCAACTGCGGCGTGAGGTGAAGCGTCTGGCCCAGCTGGGTCGAAAGTGCAGCCTTCATTTCAGTTCCCCGGCGCCGCTCCCCGACGCCTTGTGGAACACATCTTGCTTTTGATCCCGGGCAGGCGGAATCGGGGGGTTCCTGAATGCACTGGTGATGTTCCCGACAGGGTGTAGGGGTATTCCCTACAGCGGCGCGGGAAGTTGACGATGCCCCGTGGCAAGTTGTTGATTTTCCGTGGGCGCCGGGCAGTCGTTCGGGGTGCTGGTGTACGGAAACCCGACAGTTCGTGTCAGGGTGACGGAAAGTCGTCGTCAGCTCGGGCGCGGATGTGCGCCGTTCGACCAGATCAGGTCATTCCAGCTCGTGCTGGTGGCGGGCCGCCAGCAGCAGCAGATCATTGGCGCGGCGGCAGCCCAAGGATTCCATCATGCGGGCGCGGTGGGTCTCCACCGTCTTCACGCTGATGCCGAGATCGGCGGCGATTTCCTTGTTGCTCTCACCCTTGCCGATCCGGCGCAGGATTTCCCGCTGCCGGGGTGAAAGAGCGGCAATGCCGGTGGGCTTCTCGCGGCCCAGCATGGGCGCCAGCATCTTGGCCGAGATCTGCGGGCTGAGGAACACCTGGCCGGCATGCGCGGCGCGCAGCGCCAGTTCCAGCTCCTGCGGGGCGGCATCCTTCACCACGAAACCCACGGCGCCACGGTCCAGTGCATCACGGACATGGGCGGCATCGTCATGCATGGTCATCATCACGATGCGCGTACCGGGCGCGCGCAGGCGGATGTCGCTCAGCGCTTCCAGGCCGGTACGGCCGGGCAGCGAAAGATCCATCAGGACCACGTCCGGTGCGTGCTGCAGGGCCATCTGCAGCGCCTGTTCGGCGTTGCTGGCCTCGGCCACCAGCTGCACGTCGGCAAACCCCTGCAGCAGCCGCGCCAGGCCAGCGCGAACCAGGGTGTGATCGTCGACGATGAGAACTCGCACAGGCACGCTGCAGGTCCGTAAGGGGAGTCCACCTTAACTTAGCTGAACGGGCACGCCAAGAGCCGTCCGTCCCGCTTCCGGGTGGCAGGTTTCAGCGCGTGCGTCGCGCTTCGGCAACCTGACGCCGATGCAAACGGAACAAGTGACGTTCCATGGCCATTTCCAGGCCATCGCCAAGGCGGTTGAAGCGCAGCCACAGGAAGTGGCCGCCGCTGCCATCGGCCGCTTCGGCGATGACGTCCACGGGCAGGTCGATGTTGTCCGGCAACCACTCGCTGGGCTGCAGGCGCACCACGCCGGCCTGGCCGGGCAGGGCGCCGCTGCGGGGGCCCAGCTGCAGGCGGATGCCACGGCGCGACCAGCGCACCGGGCGGAGGGGCAGATCCTGACCCTGCTGGCGCACCAAGCGGCCCAGCAGCACCAGGGTCAGGTCCAGCTTGGCTTCCAATCGCTGGATCTGCAGCGTGGCTTCGCTGCGTTCATCGTGCTCGTCCACGCGGCTGTCTTCCACCAGCGCCAGGCTGCGCAGCAGACCTTCGGCGCTGCTGGTGCGACCGGCCGCGCTGCCGGCCTGGAACTCGGCCGGCAGGGCCAGCTCGCAGCTGAGCGTTTCGTCGAACAGCTCGCTCTCGGCCGGGTGGTGCAGCGACGTGGTCGGCAGCAGGGTCATGCCAGCGATTCTGCCTTCAGGTACGCATGGGCGGCGCGAAGGGAGGTGCGGCCGGCGCGCAGATGCTGTGCAGCGTTGTCGCGCAACTGGGTGATCTCATCCATGACAGCGTGCTGCAAGGCCAGCAGGCGCTCCAGCTCCAGGCGCGACAGGGTGCCGACCGGCGGCTCGAAGAGCTGGCGCACACTTTGGTCGTAGGAAGTGACCAGGGTCTCCGCCTTCTCATAGGCATTGCTGCGAGCAGCATCGCGAAGTTCTTCAAGCGATGCGCGAAGGTTCTCGACGGTCTGGGCTGCGTTCATGTAACCCATGTCAAGCCTCGGCGAGCGGTTGCGGTGCATTGCGGGTCGCCGACGGAATTGCAAGCCACGCAGCTTCTATTTCGGTCATGACCTGCAGTGCGTCCTGAAGTGCAACTGCGTCGCTGTTGAGGTTGGCTTCGGTCAACCGGTGCAGGACGTAGTCGTAGAGTGATGACAGGTTGCCGGCGATGTCACCACCCGCGTTGTGGTCGAGCGAACCATTGAGATGGCCGATGATGGCGCAGACTTGGCCGATGGCGAGACCCTTCCGGGTCGTATCGCCGCGCTCGATGCAGGCCTGGGCCAGGCGCAGGCGCTCGCAGGCGCCAGCCAGGAGCAGGGCGACCAGCTTGTGGGGGTCTGCATCCGAGACTGCCGACGTGACGCCGACTTTGCGGTACTGATCTGCGTGCTGGCGACTGGAGCCGTACACTGTGCGTTTCTCCTTTGTAGCCGTCCGCGCTTCGGCAACGATCTGTTGCGGGGCGCGGGGAAGGCTGGCGGACTTGATACGTTATCGGCACGCATGCGGCCGGGCTTGAGGCCTGGCCGACGCTTACTTGCTCGAACTGCTGTTGTTGGAAAGCTGCTGGGTCAGGTAGTCACTGGTCTTCTGCAGCTGCGCGACCAGCGTATCCATGGCAGTGAACTGCTTGGTGTAGTTGTCGGACACCTTCTCCATGCGCAAGTCCAGGTTGTCCAGTTCGGCCTCCAGGCGTTTGATCTCCTTGTTCAGCGTGGTGGTGCGCTGGGTGATCATGCCGTTGGTGCTGTTGAGGTTGGCGTCGAGCATGCTCTTCATCGGATCGGCGATGCTGCCGTCAGCGCCGAACACACGCGTTGCGGCCGTCGGGTCCTTGGCAATGCCCGTATCAAATGCGGCGCTGTCGAAGGTCAGCGTGCCGTCGGTTGCGATGGCGACGCCCAAGGTCTTGAGGTCGGCCACGTTTGTGCTGACCAGGTTGCGCAGCTGGGTCTGTGCGCCGCGCACCATCGAGTCCCCGGTCAGCGCCGAGCTGGTTCCTGCAGTTACGTTGAATGCGCTGGACGACTTGAGGATCGACTGGACGCTGTTGTAGGTGGTGACCAGCGCCTGCAGGTCGGTCTTCAGTACGGTGTTGTCTTCCTTGACTGTCAGCGTTTTGGCGCCGCCGGTAGTCACGGCGCTCAATGTCAGCGTAACGTCGGGGATGACGTCGGTCAGTGTGTTCGAGCTGGAGGTGCGGGTCTGGCCATCGACCTTGATCACCGCGTCGGCGGCCTTGATCGTCTCGGTCATGCCTGCGCCGCCCTGGCCATCGAAGGCGAGCTCGCCGATTCGGCCAGCGCCATCGGCCGTGATCGTGAGCTTGCCGGCGGTGCCGCTGTCCAGTGCAGTCAGGACAAGGTGCTGTCCATCGTCGGCGGTCACGACGGAGGCAGTGACACCCTTGCCCCCTGCAGCAGCATTGATCGACTTGGCGATGTCGGACAGCGTGTGACCTGCCGCGACGTCGATGTTGAGGGTCTTGCTGCCATAGGCAATGCTGAGGGACCCTTCGCCGACGGTTTCGGTTTTGCTGAATGCGCTCGAGCTGAGCTTCTGGCTGGTGGCCAGGCTCACCACCTCGATGTCGTAACTGCCGATCGAAGCGCCGGTGCCTGCACTTGCGGTGAAGCCGGAACCATCGGCGACGGTGGCCTTGCGGGTGCGGCTATCCGTGTCCTTGGTCAGGTTGGTCAGCGCGGTCTGCAGGTTGTCCATGGCGCTCTTGATGTTGCCCAGCGCGGAAACCTTGGCTGTGGCGGCCGTGCCCGCCGCATTGATGCGGTTCTCGGCAGGCGCGCGTTCAGCGGCGACAAGCTGCGAGACCAGGGTGGGGATGTCGAGGCCCGAACCGATCGAGTAGAGGGAGGAGGTGGCCATGGGAGGTCCTTGGGTGGAAAGCGCGCGATGCGCGCACGCAGAGATTATCGGCAGGAGCGGCCAGCGTCTTTAGGGCCGCCCCATGCACAGCGGCCTGCAAGGCCCATGCCAGAACGCAAGAGGCCCGCTTGCGCGGGCCTCGTGGTTCTTCTGGCTTGCGTTCCGTTACTGGAGCAGGCTCAGCACGCTCTGCGAGGAGCTGTTGGCCTGGGCCAGCATTGCGGTACCGGCCTGCTGCAGGATCTGGTTGCGGGTCAGTTCCGCGGTTTCCTTGGCATAGTCGGTGTCACGGATACGGCTGCGCGAAGCGGACATGTTTTCCGAGCTGGTCTGCAGGTTGGTGACGACCGAGCTGAAGCGGTTCTGGATGGCACCCAGGTCGGCGCGGGCGGTGTTCACTTCCTTCAGGGCGTTGTCGATCTGGTCGATGGCCATCTGCGCCGAGGCGAAGCCGCTCACGTTCAGGCCGGCAATACCGGTCTGGCTGGCAGCGCCAGCGGTGGCGCCAATCACGCCCAGGGCATCTGCATCGCCGGTGCCTGCAACGGTGAAGGTCGCGGCACTGGTCATGGTGATTTCACCAGTGGTGGTGTCGTACGAAGCCGAAACCTTGGTCTGCGAGGAAACGCGGTTGATCGCCTCAACAACCTGGCCAGCGCGCTCCTGCGCGTTGGCAGCAGCATCAATAGCGCCCACGTCGGTGCCATTGATGGTCAGGCTGCCGGCAGCCTGGGCCGTCAGGACGGTGATGTCGCCGGAGTCGACATTGGCGGTGAAGCGGCTGGTGGTGCCGCCCAGCACGGCAACCTGCGCGTTGGCGATGCTGGAGATCGAAATGGTTTCGCCTGCGTTTGCACCGACCTGGAAGGCGACGCCGGAGAACGAACCATTCAGCAGCTTGGTGCCGTTGAAGTTGGTCTGTTCGGAAACGCGCTGGATTTCAGCCTTCAGCTGCGTAACTTCCTTGTCCAGTGCATCACGGTCGGTCTGGCTGTTGGTGCCGTTGGAGGCCTGCACGGCCAACTCACGGATACGCTGCAGGTTGTTGCCGATTTCCGACAGCGCGCCTTCAGCGGTCTGCGCCAGCGAAATGCCGTCGTTGGCGTTGCGGACAGCCTGGTCCAAGCCGCGGATCTGCGAGGTGAAGCGCTCGGAGATGGCCAGGCCGGCTGCGTCGTCCTTGGCGCTGTTGATGCGCAGGCCCGAGGACAGGCGCTGAATGCTGGTCGCCAGGCTGCTGCCGCTGGAGGACAGGTTGCGCTGGGCGTTCAGCGACATAACATTGGTGTTGATGACTTGTGCCATGGTGGCTTCTTCCTTTAGGGCGTATGAACCGGCAAGGTGTCGCCGGACCTTTCGCAGAGGGGACTGACCTTGCCGCTGCTGAAATCAATAACGGCAGTGCCCATCCACGCTTTAGGCCCCTGTACGCAAATTTTGCGAAAGCCGCCTGCCAGCCGGCCCCGCAGAAACGAAAAGGGCCCTGAGAAGGGCCCCCTCCGTGGGTTCACTGCACCCGCGTTTACTGCTGCAGCAGCGTCATCACCGACTGCGGGGAGGTATTGGCCTGGGCCAGCATCGCCGTACCTGCCTGCTGCAGGATCTGGTTGCGGGTCAGTTCGGCGGTTTCCTTTGCGTAGTCGGTGTCACGAATGCGGCTGCGCGCAGCGGACATGTTTTCTGAGGTGGTCTGCAGATTCACGATGGTGGAGGTGAACCGGTTCTGCACGGCACCGAGGTCGGCACGGGCGGTGTTTACTTCCTTCAGCGCGTTGTCGATCTGATCGATGGCCATCTGTGCCGAAGCGAAGCTGTTCACGTTCAGGGCGCCCAGGCCCGTGGTGGTAGTGTCGGTGGGGGTCACGCCGGCGACGCCCACTGCGTCGGCGGTCGCGGTACCGGCGATGGTGAAGTTGGCGCTGCCGGTCAGGGTGATTTCGCCGGTGGTTGCGTTGTACGAGGCGCCGACCTTGGTCTGCGACGACACGCGGTTGATGGCTTCCACGACCTGGCTGGACCGCTCCTGCGAGTTGGCCGCTGCGTCGATGGCACCCACGTCGACGCCGTTGATGGTCAGGCCACCTGCCGGCACAGCGTCCAAGTCGGTGATGCTGCTCGCCAGCACGTTGGCGCTGAAGCGGGTGGTCTCGCCGCCCAGGGTGGCCAGCTGCGCATTGGCAATGCTGCTGATGGAGATGGTTTCACCGGCGTTGGCACCCACCTGGAAGGCGACGCCTGCGAACGAACCATCCAGCAGCTTGGTTCCGTTGAAGTTGGTCTGCTCGGCAACGCGCTGGATTTCCGACTTCAGCTGCGCCACTTCCTTGTCCAGAGCTTCGCGGTCGGTCTGGCTGTTGGTGCCGTTGGAGGCCTGCACGGCAAGTTCACGGATGCGCTGCAGGTTGTTGCCGATTTCCGACAGCGCGCCTTCGGCGGTCTGCGCCAGCGAAATGCCATCGTTTGCGTTGCGCACGGCCACGTCCAGGCCGCGGATCTGGGTGGTGAATCGCTCGGAGATCGCCAAGCCGGCGGCATCGTCCTTTGCGCTGTTGATGCGCAGGCCCGACGACAGGCGCTGGATACTGGTGGCCAGGCTGTTGCCGCTGGTCGTCAGGTTGCGCTGGGCATTGAGCGACATCACGTTGGTGTTGATGACTTGTGCCATTTCTATCTACTCCGGTTTGGTGCTGCGTTTGATTGGTGTTTCGGGGGAATGCGCCGCGTGGCGCAGGTTCAGCGGATGATGTTGAACAAGGACATTGACTGGATCTGGCTGAAGACGGTCTGCGCCGCCTGCAGTGCTGCACTCTCGATCTTGTATTGGCTGATGACCTCGGCGTAATCGACGTCGCGAAGCGAGGAAAGGGTGGACTTGAGGGTCACTTCATTGGCATCACGGACATTGGTGGCGGCGTCGATCGCGCTGAGCTGCGAGCCGCCATTGGCACGCGCATCGATCATGTTTTCCGATGCGCGCGCTACATCGCGGATGGCAGCCTGGAGTGCGTTGTTCTGCACGGTCTGGCCGTTGCCGCTTCCGGTATCGGCTGTCAGTGCCGAAGAGAGCCCTTTCAGCGTGGTGAAGATGTCGCGGGTGCTGGAGGCGCCGATACTGAATGAGTCACCTGCAACCGGCGTGCCATCGATGCGCATCCGCACGCCTGCGAACGTGATGTCTTCGCCTTCTGCGCGGGTGCCGGTGGACACGATGGCTCCCTGGGCATCAGTCACCGTGAAGGTGTTGTCTGCGCCGAACACCACGCTGTAGCTGCTGCCGTTCCAGTCACCGCTTGCGGTGTCGCGGCCAAAGTTGGACAGCACGCCGTTGCCTGCGTTGCCCGTGGCAGCGCTGCCATTCAGGGTGCCATCGCCGGTGGGTATGCGCATGAACACTTCTGCGCCGTTCTGCGCATCCTTCACGAAGGTGTCCGGCGCGATCTCCACGCTGCGCTGGGTCTGGTCGCCGTTGTAGGTGACCTTTCCGCCGCTGAGGGTGAAGGCGGTCGAGTCATCCACGGTGCCGGCGAACAGGTAGCGGCCATTGCCGTCCTGGGTGTTGGCCAGCGCCAGCAGACTGTCGTGGATGCTGTCAATTTCAGCAGCGATGGTCTTCCTGTCATCTGCAGACAGCGTGCCGTTGCTGGCCTGCAAGGTCAGTTCGTTGACCCGCGCCATCAGCTCGCCAGCCTGCTGCAGGGCGTTTTCCTGCAGGCCAAGACGATTCTGTACGGCGTTGCCATTCAGCTCGAACTGCGCAAGTGCGGCCACGGCGCGGTCCAGGCCCACGGCACTGCCTGCTGCGACAGGATCGTCCTTCGCGCTGACCAGACGGCTTCCGGTGGCAATCTGCTGCTCCATGTGGTGCAGCTTCGATTGGCGCGAGAGCATCAGAGAGACGGACTGGTTGAACATCATCCCGGTAGAGACACGGTTGTTCATCGCGATACGGCTCCGAGGATGGTCTGGAACATGTTGTCGGCGGTGGAAATCAGCTGCGATGCCGCCTGGTAGGCCTGTTGCAGGCGCAGCATGTCGGCCGCTTCCTCATCCAGGTTCACGCCAGAGATCGAATCACGTGCCGACTGCGCCTGGTCGGTGATCACCTGCTGTGCATCGAGCGAGTACTCGGCGGCACGCGCGGCGGCACCGACCTGGGTGGTCAAGCCGCCCAGGGCGCCACTGAGGCTGATGGTGCCGGCGTTGAACGCCTTGGCGTCCTCGACCTTGGCCATCGCCAGGGCGTTGCTGTTGTCGGACGAGCCGACCGGGGTCGGATCGATCTTGAAGACGTCGCCGGCCTTCGGCGCGCCGTCCAGCACGAAGCTCCAGCCGTTGGCCGAAATCGTCTGCCCGGGGGTGTAGGTGAACGGGCCGTCGCCGTCGATGGTGTACTCGGTGCCCGAAGTGAACACGATCGAGGCTGCGTTGCGCAGGTCGGCATTGCTGGCGTCGGTCACCTTGACGTCGGTCAGCTTGCCGGTGCCGGTATTGGTCAGCGCGGCGCTGCCCTTCACCGGTGCCGCAGCCGCCAGGCGCGAGGTATCGGTGATGGCCACGCTGATGCTGCCGGCCACGCCCGCGGTGGGCTGCAGCAGGAAGCGATCGTTGGTGGCCGGGGTGCCGCTGACCACCAGCTCCACGCCGTTCACCACCAGCGGATCACCTGCGCTACCGGTGCCGGTCATCGCCACGCTGGCGCCGGTGTCCGAGCGCACGGCCTGCCACTGGCTGCCGTTGTACTTCAGCACGATGTTCTGCGCATCCAGGGCGGACAGGTCGCCGTAGCTGGCGGTGATCGATGCGGTGCCGGTGTTGCTGGTGTTGTTGGTGACGCGCGGGCTGCCGATGTTGAACAGGTCGCCACCCATGTTGCCGTACAGGTCCACGCCGTTGCGGTGCGACTCGTTGAACGTGCTGGCCAGGCCGATCGCCAGCTTGCCGAGCTCGGCCTGGGCCGGGGTCAGCACGGTTTCGCGGAATTCGAGCATGCCGCCGACCTGGCCGCCCAGCGACTTCGGGTCGAGAGTGATCTTCACACCCTGGCTTTCCAGCGCCAGCTGCAGGCGCTCGGGCTGGTACGGGTCGGTGACGGTGGTCACCTTCGATGCCGTGGTGCCGACCACCAGGGCCTGGCCGCCGGCGGTGTAGACGTTCAGGGTGCCGCCGTCCTGGGCCACGGCGGTGCCGCCGGTGTAGCCCACCAGGTTAGCGATCAGCTGGTCACGGCGGTCCAGCAGGTCCGGTGCTGCGGTGGTGGCATTGCCGCCGATGGCGCCGTTGAGCTGGGCGATCTCGGCAGCCAGGCGGTTGATCTCGGTCGCCGCGGCGGTCAGGCCGTTGTTGACCTCGCCGTTGAGCGTGTTGAGGCTGGTGTTCAGCTGCTGGAAGCGGTTGGCCAGGGTGTTGGCGCTGTCCAGCACGTTCTGGCGGTCGGCGCTGCCGGACGCATTGGAAGACAGGCCACTGACCGAATCGAAGAAGTTGGACCAGACACCGGCGACATTCGTGGCCGAATCGGAGAACAGCGCATCGACGCGGTCGGCCATGGTCGACAGCTGCTTCAGACGCGCGAGTTCGCCGCTGCTGTCGAGCAGCCGCGAGATCGCCAGCTGGTCGGCCGTGCGGCGGATGTCGACGATGCGGGTACCGTTGCCGACGTCACCGTAGCCGTAGTTCTGCGGATCGGCGGTGGCGAAGTCGACCTTCTGCCGGCTGTAGCCGGCCGTGTTGATGTTGGCGACGTTATGGCTGGTGGTCGCCAACGCACGCTGGAAGGCGAGCAGGGCACTGGTACCGGTGGAAAGGACGCTGGACATGGGGTTCCTCAACGACGGGTGATACCCAGCGCCGCAGTCGCGGTGCTGGCGAAGGTCTGGCCAAGGCGCGTGCAGGCATCGGCCACGGCGGCCACGGCGCGCTCGATGGTCGGGCCGCCGGCGATCGCGGCGATCTTGGCCGCGTAGCGCGGATCGGTGGCGTAGCCGGCGCGCTGCAGGCCGCGGGCGAAGCCCTGCACGTCGGTGCCCGCCTGCAGGGCCTGCTGGTAGCGCGGGCTGCTCTTCAGCAGGCGCACGTAGTCGGCAAAGCTCTCGGCCGGGGTGCTGTAGGCGCGGAAGCTGGCGGTTTCGTTACGGCGCACGCCATCGACATACTCGTGGGTACCGGCAACTGCGCTCTGGCCCTTCCAGCCGGTGGCCTTGATGCCGAACAGGTTGTGCGAGGTGCTGCCGTCGGCGTGCTTGATCTGGCGCTTGCCCCAGCCGGTTTCCAGCGCGGCCTGGGCGACCAGGGCGCGGGCGTCCACGCCCAGTTCCTTGGCCGCGCTCTGCGCGTGTTCCCATATGCTGGCCACGAAGCCCTCGGGGGTGTTGGCGCCCAGCCGGGCCACGGCGGTGCGCGTTGCCAGCGCATCGGCCTGGGTGCCGACGCTGCCGCGGTTGCTGGCGGTGGCCGCCCACTGGTCGTTGCTGGCGGCCCAGTCGTCGCCGTCGATGCTGCTGGCGTACGGGTCGTGGGTGCCCAGCGAACGGTGCATGCTGCTGCTGTCGCGGCCGGCGATCAGGTCCAGCGCCTGTTCCATCGGGGCCAGTGCCGGGTTGACCGCAGCCTGTGCGCCGTCCTGGTTGCCGGCGGCCATCTGCTGCAGCATGCGCACGGCCTGGCTGGCATCGTCCAGCGACATCGACGGGGCTGTCGTGGCCGGTGCATTCAACTGGTACGCGCGGCTGGCCTTGGCCGGGTCCACGCGGGTGTCCAGCGCCGGGCCATCGGCCTGCTGGCCGGACAGCTGGCGGCTGATCATCGACGACAGGCCCAGGCCCTTGCCGCGGGTCATCGCCTCGGCGATCTTCTGGTCGTACATCTCCCGGAACATCTTGTTTTCACCAGGGAACAGCGAATCACCAAAGCTGGCATCACGCATGCTCTTGACCAGCATCTGTGCGAACTGGCCTTCCAGCTGGCGAGCGACCTTGTCGATCTTGGCCGGGTCGTTCTGCTGTACAGGATTGAGGTCAAAGGCGGGATTGATGCGCATGTCAGATCACCTCGAGCTCGGCACTCAGCGCGCCGGCCTGCTTCAGTGCTTCCAGGATCGCGATCAGGTCGCCCGGGGCAGCGCCCACGGCGTTCACGGCATGCACGATTTCATCCAGCGTGGTGCCGCCGTTGAACTTGAACATGCGGCTGCCATCGTTGGTGGCGGTGACGGTCGACTGCGGGGTGACCACGGTCTGCCCGCCGCCGAAGGCGTTGGGCTGGCTGACGTTGGCGTTCTCCTGGATGGTGACCGTCAGCGAGCCGTGCGAGATGGCGGCCGGGCCGACACGCACCTGCTGGCCGATGACCACGGTGCCGGTACGCGAGTTCACCACCACCTTGGCCGGTGCGCTGCCGGGGGTCAGTTCCAGGTTCTCGATGCGGGCCAGCAGGCCGATGCGTGCGCCGGGATCGGTCGGTGCGGCCACGGCCACGGTCACGCCATCGACGGCACGTGCAGCGCCTTCGCCGAACGCATTGTTGAGTGCGGCCACCATGCGCGAGACGGTGGTGAAGTCGCCGTTATGCAGGTTCAGGGTGATGTCGCCGCCGTTGGCCAGCGGATCGGGCAGGGCACGTTCAACGGTCGCGCCGTTGGGAATGCGGCCGACGCTGGGCACGTTCACCGAGACGCGCGACCCATCCTTGCCCTGTGCGCCGAAGCCACCGACGATCAGGTTGCCCTGGGCGATCGCGTAGATCTGCCCGTCGGCGCCGCGCAGCGGGGCCATCAGCAGCGAGCCGCCGCGCAGCGACACCGCGTTGCCGATGGAGGACACGGTGATGTCGATCGGCTGGCCCGGCTTGGCGAACGCCGGCAGCTCGGCGTGGATCGCCACGGCGGCCACGTTCTTCAGCTGCGGATTGACGTTGGCCGGCACGTTCACGCCCAGCTCGCCCAGCAGGTTCTTCAGGCTCTGCACGGTGAAGGGCGCCTGGCTGGTGCGGTCACCGCTGCCATCCAGGCCGACCACCAGGCCGTAGCCCACCAAGGCATTGCCACGCACGCCGCCGACCTGTGCCAGATCCTTGATGCGCTCGGCGCTGGCCGGGGCCGCCACGGCGACTGCCAGGACAAGCACGCCGACGCATGCGGCGATGCGACGCTGCCAGGCGGGAGAGAAGAGAGAGTTCATGGCCATGCTCAGAACGGCGCCAGCGCGGAGTTGAAGAAGCGGCTCAGCCAGCCCATCGCGTTGGACTGCGCGACCGGGCCGCGGCCGCCGTAGACGATGCGGGCTTCGGCCACGCGGCTGGAGGGAATGCTGTTGTCCTGCGCGATGTCGGCCGGGCGCACGATGCCCTGCACCTGCACCAGCTCATCGCCCTGGTTCAGACGCAGGTTCTTCTGTCCCTGCACCACCAGGTTGCCGTTGGGCAGGCGCTGCACCACGGTCACCGTCACGCTGCCCTGCAGGCGGTTGCTCTGCGCGCTGTTGCCCTTGCCGGTGAAGTCACGCTTGCCATTGGCGGTCGCGCTGAGGATGTCCTTGCCGCCCAAGGTGACCGGTGCGCCGAAGATCGACGGCGTGCCGATGCTCAGGTCCGATTCCTTGGCGGTGGCGGTGTTCGCGCTGGTCGTGGCGGTGGTGTTTTCCAGCAGGGTGATGGTCAGCAGGTCGCCGACATCGCGGGCGCGACGGTCCGAGTACAGCTGCAGCGTGGAGCCGGCGGCGTAGATCGCACCGGCGGTCGGTGCAGCCTGCGGCGGCATGATCGGCTGGATCGGCGCCATGGCCGGATACGGCCGCACGTCGCCGGCGATCACGCAGCCGCCAAGCAGGGCGGCCACGGCGCAGGGCAGGGCGATGCGGGCAATTTTGGAGAGGGGCGACATGGCGATCATCCGTTTGCGACGGTCAGACGTTCTGGTTCAGGTAGCCGAGCATCGAGTCGGTCGTCGAAATGGCCTTGGCGTTCATTTCGTAGGCGCGCTGGGTTTCGATCATCGAGACCAGCTCTTCCACCACGTTGACGTTGCTGCCTTCCAGCGCACCCTGGACCACCGAGCCCAGACCGTTCAGGCCGGGGTTGCCGTTCTGGGCGGGGCCCGATGCGGTGGTTTCCAGGAACAGGTTTTCGCCGCGTGCCTGCAGGCCCGCCGGGTTGACGAAGTCGGTCAGCGTCAACGCACCGACTTCGACCGAGGCGGCGTTGTCAGCCATCTTCACGCTGATGGTGCCGTCGCTGCCGATGGTCAGCGACTGCGCGCCTTCCGGAATCTGGATGCCCGGCTGCACCGGGTAACCGCTGTTGGTGACCAGCTCGCCGTCCTGGTTGATCTTGAACGAGCCATCACGGGTGTAGGCGGAGCTGCCATCGGCCATCTGCACTTCGAAGAAGCCGCGGCCGTTGACCATCACGTCCAGTGCGCGGCCGGTCTGCTGCTGGCTGCCCTGTTCGAAGTTCTTGGCGGTGGCCACCACGCGCACGCCGGTACCGATCTGCAGGCCGGTCGGCAGCTGGGTCTGCGCCGAGGACGAACCGCCGGGCTGGCGCACCTGCTGGTACAACAGGTCCTCGAAACTGGCGCGGTCCTGCTTGAAGCCGGTGGTGTTGGTGTTGGCGAGGTTGTTGGAAACCACCGACATGCGCATCTGCTGCGCATCCAGTCCGGTTTTCGCGATCCACAGTGCCTGGTTCATCTTCGAAGTCCTGTCTGGGTGAAGCCGGCCGCGCGGTGCGGCCCTTGTGTAAAGCAGTGCAAGCGGCGTGCCAGCAATGGCGCCTGCCGGTGCCGGAATTCCGTCAGCCGCCCAGTCGCAGCAGACTGTTGGCACTGCGCGCGTTCTCGTCGCCGTGCTTGATCACCTGCACCTGCATTTCGTACTGGCGCTGCAGCTGGATCATCTGCACCAGTGCACCGGCGGCATCGACGTTGCTGCCTTCCAGCTGGCCGCTGTGCACCGTCGGGCCCTGTGCCTGGGCGAACGGCTGCTGCGGATCGGTGTTGGCGAACAGGCCGTCGAGGCGACGCTCGAGGCGATCGTCGGCGGCCTGCACGATCTTGATGCGGCCGATCATCGCCATCGTCTGCGGGCCTTCGCCCTGCGGGATGATCGAGATCGTGCCGTCGTTGCCGACTTCCATCGCCTGGTACGGCGGCACGGCGATCGGGTTGTTGTTGTCGTCCAGCACCGGACGGCCGCTGGACGTCACCAGCTGGCCGTTCGGCGTGACCGACAGCGCGGCGCCACGGGTGTAGGCCTCACTGCCGTCGGTGGCCTGCACGGCCAGCCAGGTGCCGGTCTGCAGCGACAGGTCCAGCGGCTTGCCGGTGATGTGCTGCGCGCCGGCGGTGCGGTTGAAGCCGGCGTCGACGTGCAGCGCATCGACCCGCGAGGCAAAGCCCTGGCCACGGATCGGGAAGGCTTCGGTGTTGGCCAGCGCTTCCTTGAAGCCGGGGGTGTCCGAGTTGGCGAGGTTATGGCTGAGCGTTCCCTGCGCCTGCAGGGAAGCGCGGGCGCCGGTCATCGCAACGTAAAGGGCTTTATCCATGGGGGGCGTTCCGTGACAGGGTCAGCAGGTCATCAACGGATGTTGATGACGGTCTGGGTGATCTGGTCCTGCGTGGTGATCATCTGCGCGTTGGCCTGGAAGTTGCGCTGCGCGGTGATCATGTTCACCAGCTGCTGGGTCAGGTCGACGGTGGACGATTCCAGTGCGCCGGACTGGATCTTGCCGAGGCTGGAGCTGTCCGGTGCAGCGGTACGCGGCGTGCCCGAATCAAACGTCTCCACCCACAGGTTGTTGCCCTTCTGTTCCAGGCCCTGGGTGTTGTTGAAGCTGCTCAGTGCCACCTGGCCCAGCGGCTTGTCATCGCCATTGGAATAGCGCGCGTAGACCACGCCGCTCTCGGAGACGGTGATCTCGTTGAGCTTGCCGGCCGCCCAGCCGTCCTGCTGGGTGTTGCGCAGGGCGAACTTCTCGCCGTACTGCGTCGAGCCGGACACATCCAGGGTCATGTTCAGCGTGCCGGCGCCCGTGGTCGGGGTGAACGTGCCGAGGCTGATCTTGCCGTTGGCCGGCGAGGTCAGCGCGCCGGAGTTGTTGAACGACAGCAGGGTCGGGTCACCGGCCGGCTGGCCGTCGACGTAGTTGCGGACTTCCCATTCGTTCGGGTTGGCGGTCTTGACGAAGTAGGACACCTGGGTGTGGCTGACGCCCAGCGAGTCATAGACGGTGATGCCGCCGCTGGACTGGTTGTAGCTGTTGGAATCGGTCGGATCGAATTCGGTGACCGTCGGGTCCTTGGCGTTGGCAGGCAGGGTGAAGCCCACCTTCACTTCGCTGGTCTGCTTCGGCGGGCTGTCGGTGGTCAGCAGCTGCAGGTCGACCAGGCGGCCGGCGTCGAAGCTGGTGCCATCGGCGTTGGGCGCGAACACCTGCAGGCGTGCACCCTGCGGGTTGACCACGTAGCCGGACGAATCGGTCTGGAAGTTGCCGGCGCGCGAATACACACGCTCGCCGTTCATGTTCATGGTGAAGAAGCCCTCACCGGAAATGGCCATGTCCAGGCTGCGGCCGGTCTGCTCGTTGTTGCCCTGCAGGAACTGCTGCGCCACGTTGGAAACGCGCGCACCGGAACCGATCTGAGTCTTGGCCAGGCCGTAGCTGGTGGCCGAGAACAGGTCCGCGAATTCGGCGCGCGATTCCTTGAAGCCGGTGGTGTTGACGTTGGCGACGTTGTTGGCGGTGACGCTCAGGTCGGTATTGGCGGCGTTGATGCCGGACAGCGAGATGTTGAAGCCCATGGGATGCTCCTGGTGGATTCGGGGTGTGCGGCTCAGCTGACGCGGAGCACGTAGTCGATCGGGGCCGTGCCCAGGCCCTTGAGGTTCAGGTAGAGGCCGTCCGAACCCACGGTCACGCTCTCAACCGGCGCCTGCACATAGGTGGACAGGGTGGTTTCCGCGCCGGCGGTATCGGTGTGCGTTGCGGTGATCGTGTAGTCGCCTGCGGCAACGCGATTGCCGCTTGCATCCTTGCCGTCCCACTCGAACGCGGTTTCGCCGGCGGCGCTGGCTTCAACGCTCAGCTGGGTGACGGTGGCGCCGTTGGCGTCCTTCACGGTCACGTTGACGATGCCGGCGCCCGGCGCGGCAACCACGCCGCTGGCGCCGCCTTCGTCGCCCAGCACCATCTTGGTGGAGGGCACCAGCACTTCATGGCCGACCAGTGCCGCACCACGCAGCACCTGGTCACTGGCCATCGACTGCTGGAAACCCTGCACGGTGGTGTTCAGATCGGTGATGCCCTGCACGGTGGACATCTGCGCCATCTGCGCGACCATCTGCGTGTTGTCCATCGGCTTCAGCGGATCCTGGTGCTGCAGCTGCTCGGTCATCAGGCGCAGGAAATCCGCCTGGTCGAGGGTGCTCTTGCGCGTGCTTGCGTTGCTGTTGGGCGCGGTCAAGCCGAGTGCGGCGTAGACGTCCTGGCTGGTCTGGGTGGTGACGGTGGTCATGCTGTACTCCTAGCGGGCGCGCCTCAGCGGCCCATGGTCAGGGTGGCCACGGCCAGTTCCTTGGCGGTGGTCAACATCTCCACGCCCGCCTGGTAATTGCGCGAGGTCGAGATCAGGTTGACCATCTGCGCCACCGGATCGACGTCGGGCTGGTAGATGTAGCCATCGGCATCGGCCAGCGGATGGCCGGGCTCGTAGCGCTTGATCGGCGCCGCATCGCTCTGGGTGATTTCCTTGACCTGCACCGAGGTGACGTTCGGATCGGTCTTGCTGGTCACGGCCTGGAAGATCGGCTCCAGCGGCTTGTAGACCGCGTCGGCCGAGCCGGCGATGCTGTCGGCGTTGGAAAGGTTGGAGGCGATGGTGCTCATGCGCACCGACTGCGCCTGCAGTGCGGAGCCGGCGATATCGAAGATCGGCAGGTTGCTCATGGCTTACTGCCCCGTGATCGCGGTGAGCATGGAACGGACCTTGCTCTCGACGAAGCTGAGCGAGGCACGGTATTCCAGCGCGGCGCGGCCATAGGCGGCACGCTCGGCATCGGGGTCGACGGTGTTGCCGTCCAGGCTGGGCTGCACGCCCTCGCGGGCCACCTGGAACGGGTTCAGGCCACTACTGATCTCGTAGTGCTGCTCGTTCGTGGTGGTCATCAGGCCGTTGGCGTCCAGCCCCTGGGCATTGCGCAGGGCGGCGTCGAAGTCCAGGTCCTGGGCCTTGTAGCCGGGAGTGTCGGCATTGCCGAGGTTGCTGGCGATCAGCTTCATCCGCTGTTCGCGCAACGGCATGGCCTGGGCATGCACGCCCAGGTAGTCGGTAATCAGGTTGCGCACGGTGCACTCCCACGGGAACGATGCCCGGGAAGCTGCAAGGGGTGTGCCAAAGCAGAGGAGGGTAGTGGGGGGGGGGGGGGGGGGGCGCCGCCGGGGGAGGAGGCCCCGCCCCCCCCCCCCCCCCCCCCCCCCCCCCGCGCCCCCGCCCCCCCAACTACGGGAGCTGGCGGCGTCAGCCCGCCATGGCCGGATCAGGCGGCCTTACGCCGCCATCGCCACCTTGCGCAGGCGGTCCAGCACGAAGTCGGCCAGCTCGTGCGGCGAGTACTTGGCCACGAAGGCGTTGGCGCCCACGCGTTCCACCATCGCATTGTTGAATACGCCGGACAGGGAGGTGTGCAGCAGCACATACAGCCCGGACAGGCCGGCGTGGCGCCGGATTTCCGTCGTCAGCGTGTATCCGTCCATGGCGGGCATCTCGATGTCCGAGATCACCATGGCGTAGCGGTCGGCCGGGTTTTCGCCCGAGGCGTGGATCTGCAGCAGGTGGTCCAGCGCCTGCTTGCCATCGGACAGCAGGGTGGCGCCCACCCCCAGCTGGTCCAGCACGCTGCGGATCTGCTGGCGGGCCACGCGCGAGTCGTCCACCACCAGCACCTGCAGCTGCGGGGCGTCGGCGGGCATGGCCATGGTCGGGTCCAGCACCGCCTCGCCACGGATCTGGGCGATGTCGGCCAGCACGCTTTCCACGTCGATCACCTGGATCAGGTCGCCCTGGAAGCGGGTCACCGCGGTCAGGTAGCTCGATTCGGCGCCCAGCTCCGGCGGCGGGTGGATGTCCTCCACCGCGATGTTGACGATGCGCTCGACCCCGCTCACCAGGAAGCCCTGGATGGAGCGGTTGAACTCGGTCACCACCAGGTAGCCGGGGGCAGTGTCCGCGTCCGGCTCACGCTCGGGGTGGCCGATGGCCAGGCCCAGGTCCAGCACCGGCACCGAGCGGCCCCGCACGTCGGCCACGCCGGCGAACTGGCCGGGCAGGCCGGGCACCTGGAACAGCTCCGGGCGGCGCAGGACTTCCTGCACCTTGAAGACGTTGACGCCAAAAAGCTGACGTCCGCCGAGACGGAACAGCAGCAGCGCCAGGCGATTGTGGCCGGCCAGTCGGGTCCGCTGGTCGATCCGGTTGAGCAGGTCATGGGACATGGCTGCTGTATCGGCGTGGGGGCGGCCGAACTTGAGCGCTTTTGTAGAGTCGAGCCATGCTCGACTGGCATTCATGTCCAAAGCAGTCGAGCACGGCTCGACTTTACAAGAGCCTCTGGCACGCCACTTGCACGCACCCGGCCAGGTCTTACCGAACAGGAGGCGCCATGCGCCGGATCACATCTCTATTGGCCATCGCCCTGGCGTTTGTCTCGCCATGGGCGGCCGCCACCGGCTGGCAGCCGGTCGCCAGCATCCGTACAGCGGCGCTGTCGACCCTGCCAGCCGGCGCCGAGGGCGAGGCCGTGGTGGCCGATGCAATGCGCCTGCCGCGCTGCGGGTCGGCCCTGCAGGTGCAGCCCACCGCCAACACCACGGTGGAGGTCAGCTGCCCCGATCCAGGCGGTTGGCGCCTGTTCGTGCCGGTGAAGGTGCGCCACAACCAGGCCGTGCTGGTGCTCACCCGTGGCATTGCCACTGGAGAAACCCTGGCCGCGGCCGATATCAGCACTGTCCAGCGTGACGCCGCACGGATCGCCGGTGCCGTGCTGTCCGATCCCGCCGCGGCGGTCGGTCGCATTGCCCGTCGGCCCCTGCAGGCCGGAAGCCTGCTGTCGGCCAACGACCTGGTCACCGAACGTCTCATCAAGCGAGGAGACAACGTGGCTCTGGTGTCGCGGCGTGGTTCGGTCGAGGTGCGCATTGCCGGCCGGGCGATGGGCGATGCGGGCGAGAACGACCGTGTTTCGGTAGAGAACCTGTCCTCCCGCCGCATCGTGCAGGGGACCGTGGACGCCCATGGTGACGTAATCGTGGCGCGTTGAAAAAGTAAGAGATTTCCCTAAAGATCACGGCCCAGCGGCCGTTATCCCTTGTGAACGGCAACTCCAGGACACCCCATGAGCCAGAAAATCGACGGCAACCTGCAGGTCCCCCAGGCACTGCGCAGCGTGACGACCCCGGCCACCAAGCCCGGCGTCAGCGGCGATGCGCCGGCGCGCCCGGTGGAGGCTGCGGACAGCCTGCGCCTGACCGGCGAGGCCACCAACCTGCAGGCGCTCGAGCGTGAGCTGAGCACCGCCCCGGCCATCGACACCCAGCGTGTCGCCGCCGTGCGCGAGTCGCTGCAGAACGGCAGCTACAAGATCAATCCGGACGCGATCGCATCGCGCATGCTCGAACTGGACCAGCAGCTGCAGGGATGACCGCGGCGATGAGTGAACATCTTCAGCGACTTGCCCAGGCCCTGGATGTCGAGCATCAGGCCCTGGTCGAGCACGATGTGCACGCGCTGATCCGCGCGACCGGCGCCAAGCTGGAAGCACTGCGCGCCCTGGATTCCACCCCGCCGGTGGGCGAGGGCGAGCAGCTGCAGGCGCTGGCCGAGCGCAACCGCGCCAACGGCGTGCTGCTGTCGCGCCGCCGCCGCGAGGTGGACTGGGCGCTGCGCCAGCTCGGACGCACCGAGGCATCCTCGTCGTACGACGCCAAGGGCCAGGCCCACACGATCAACGCACGCCGGCCGCTGGCCGTCGCCTGATCGACCCACCGGCCGCCGGCAGCAGCCGGTGGGCTGCTGCGATGGCGCGGCAGCGCGTATATTGGGCGCCTGTTCGCAAGCCCCCGAGTCGCCGTGTCCGCCGCCAACGCCCTGGTTACCGCCCCCCTTCCGCCGCAGCCGGTGCTGCAGGCCCTGCTGGAGCGCGTGCGCGAAGGCATGCTGCTGTTCACCGAAGACGGGCAGGTCGCCCTGGCCAATCCGGCCGCACAGAACCTGCTGGGCAGCAACGAGACGACCGGCCCTGCGCCGCAGCGCCTGCGTGAGCTGTTGCCGCCGGACGCACTGGAGCAGGCCCGACTGCACGGGCAGTGGAACGGCAGCCTGCCGGTCGGCGAGGGCGTGGTCATCGCCCACCTGTACCACCACGGCCAACCGGGCAGCGGCCACTACCTGGCCCTGTTCCGCCCCATCGAGGGGCAGGAAGACTACGAGCGCGAGCTGCAGCAGCGCCACGCCGAACTGCGCCAGGCCTACCTGCGCCTCAACGGCACCCAGGAAAAGCTGCTGCAGTCGGAAAAGATGGCCTCCATCGGCCAGCTCGCCGCCGGCGTGGCGCACGAGATCAACAACCCGATCGGCTACGTGCACTCCAACCTGGGCAGCCTGCAGGAATACCTGCGCAGCCTGTTCACCGTCATCGAAGCGTACGAGCGGGCCCTGCGCGCGCCGGATCCGAAGGCGCTGATCCCGGAAATCGACGATATCCGTGACCGCCTGGACATCGATTTCATCAGCCGCGACCTGCCGCAGCTGATGGCCGAATCGCGTGAGGGCATCGAGCGGGTGACCCGCATCGTGCGCGACCTGAAGGACTTCTCGTATTCCGGCCGCGACGAGTCGTGGAAGCTGGTGGACCTGCATTCCGGCCTGGAATCGACCATCAACATCATCTGGAACGAGCTCAAGTACAAGGTGACCCTGCACCGCGAGTTCGGCCAGCTGCCGCTGGTGGAGTGCCTGCCTTCGGAACTGAACCAGGTCTACATGAACCTGCTGCTCAACGCCGGCCATGCCATCGCCGAGCGCGGCACCATCACCGTGCGCACCGGGGTGGACGGCGACACGGTGTGGGTGGAATTCGAGGACACCGGTGGTGGTATTTCGCCGGAACTGCGCCAGCGCATCTTCGATCCGTTCTTCACCACCAAACCGGTGGGCAGCGGCACCGGTCTGGGCCTGTCGATCTCCTACAGCATCATCAACAAGCACCACGGCCGCATCGACTTGGACAGCACGCCCGGCGTCGGCTCGCGCTTCCGCGTGGTGCTGCCGATCAAGCAGCCGCGCTGACCTGGCTTCTGCCGGACATTCCGCCGGGGGGGGGCCGGGCGGGGCCCCCCCCCCGGGGGGGGGCCGCGGGGGGGCGCCGGGGGGGGGGCCCGCCCCCCCCGGGGCGGCCCCCCCGCCCACGC
>NZ_JBRRCR010000061.1:0-25002 GCF_056759115.1 Stenotrophomonas sp. STEN087
CCCCCCCGCCCCCCCCCCCCGCCGGGCGCGCGCGCCGCGCCCCCCCCCCCCCCCCCCCCCCCCCCCCCCCCCCCCCCCCGGCTCTACCGGGGCATCAGCCCGATCAGGGTGGCCAGGGAAGGGCCAGACGACGCCGGCAGGTCGGGGGACCTGCCGGCGTTGTTGTGTCCGGGGTGCCGCCGCCCCTGAACTACCCTCATGAATGCGGGTTGCCCGCCTGTTCGGCCCCGATCGTGGTGTCTTCATGAAAAATGAGAAGACGCGCACAGTTTGATTCACTGCTATGCTCCGCTCCTCACCAGGGGACGCTGGCGGCGGGAAATGACCGGCAGGGGTGCGGCCGAGAACATCGACATGACGACCGGTATCGCCCAGGTGGCGATGGCCGAGATCGTGCACGCCCTGTTGTCGGACGAGGAAGTCGCCCTCTTTGCGCGCTTCGCGCGGCCCCTGAAGGTCGAGGCCGGGCAATGGCTGTTCCACCGCGGCCACCGCGGCGATGGCATGTACGTCATCGTGGAAGGATTGATCGAACTGGATTTCGGCGAGGACCTGGTGACCAAGACGCTGGGACGACATGAGTTCTTCGGTGAACTGGGCCTGCTGGTGGGCGACCATCCGCGCAGCGCCGGCGCGCGCGTGATCGAAGACTGCCACGTGCTGGAACTGGGCCCGGCCGATTTCCATTGCCTGGTCGAATCCGATCCGGGGCTGGTGGCCTACTTCCTGCGCCGCACGATCATGCGCGTGCTGACCAACGAACAGGCCCTGATCAGCCAGCTGCGCCGGCGCAACCACGATCTGGAAACCGCGCTGGACAACCTGTACATCACCACCCACCAGCTGACCCACACCCGCGAGCTGGTGCAGACCGATGAACTGACCGGACTGCACAACCGCCGTGGCCTGACCCGGTACCTGCAGGATTGCCGCAGCCAGCCCGATGGCGCACCGCAGGCCCTGCTGCTGATCGACTGCGACCGCTTCAAGCAGGTCAACGACCGCCACGGCCACCAGGCCGGTGATCGCGTGCTGCAGAGCATGGGCAACATCCTGCGCTCGATGGCCGGCGAACACGACCTGGCCTGCCGCCTGGGCGGTGATGAGTTCTGCCTGATCCTGCGCCATGCCGATCGCGAGGCGGCCCAGCACGCGGCCGAGTTCATCCTCAGCGCGGTGCATGGCCTGCTCGAACGCAGCCATGGCAACCCGCACGTCACCCCGGCCAGCATCGGCGTCAGCCTGCTGGCGGCCGATGCGGACTGGAGTGAATGGTATGCAGGCGCGGACCGTGCGCTGTACCGGGCCAAGCGCGCCGGCGGCAACTGCCTGCATTGGGCTGACCCTACGGACGGACAGTGAGCGGAGACTGTGGCGATGAACGGCGATTCCGGAACATCGACTCCGCATACCACGCAGCTGCGTGCCCTGCTGTTCACCGATCTATGCGATTCCACCCTGCTGGTGGAACGGATGGGAGACGCCGCAGCGGCTGAACTGTTCCAGGACCATGACCGCCTGGTGATGGCGCTGCAGCAGCGCTGGAACGGCCAGCAGATCGACCGCTCCGATGGTCTGTTCATGCTGTTCGAACGCCCGGTGGATGCCCTCGGTTTCGGCCTGGATTACCAGCGCGGCCTGAAGGCGCTGGGCGGCAAGCGCAACATCCTGCTGCGCGCACGCATCGGCCTGCACGTGGGTGAAGTGCTGCTGTGGAACAACAGCGCCGAGTCGATCGCGCTGGGTGCCAAGCCGGTGGAAGTGGAAGGCCTGGCCAAGCCGATGGCCGCGCGCCTGATGCAGCTGGCGCAGCCCGGCCAGTTCCTGGTGTCGGCCACCGCCGAGTCGATGGTGCGCCGCGCCGCCGGCGATCTGGGCGAGGTCGCGCAGGGGCTGAAGTGGAAGTCCTTCGGGCGCTGGCGCTTCAAGGGCGTGGCGCAGTCGATGGAAGTGTTCGGCCTGCACGACCCGGCGACGCGCGGTCTGGGGCGCCCGCGACAGACCGCGAAGGCCTCGCGTGACATCCCGGTCTGGCGGCAGCCGCTGGTGATGACCGCCGAAGTCACCCTGGCCGCGGCGCTGCTGGTCGGCGGCTGGTTGCTGACCCGGCCGCAACCGGCCATCGCCTTCGCCGAGCGCGACTGGGTGGTGGTCGGCGATCTGCGCAACCTGACCGGTGAGACCCTGCTGGATGGTTCCACCCAGCAGGCACTGCGCATCAGCCTGGAACAGTCGCGCTACGTCAACGTGATCAGCGACCTGAAAGCACGCAGCGTGCTGCAGCAGATGCGCGCCTCGCTGGATGCGCCGCTGGATGCGAACAATGCATCCGAGATCGCCCAGCGCGTGGGCGCGCGGGTGGTGTTGATGCCAACGTTGTCCGAAGCCGGCGGTCGCCTGCGCCTGAGCGTGGGCGTGGTGGATCCGGCCAGCCGTGCCACGCTTGCCGTCGAATCTGCCGACGGCCGTGGCCTGGAATCGCTGCTCGCTTCCACCGATGACGTGGTGGCGCGACTGCGCGGCCGCCTGGGCGAGACGCTGGAGCAGGTCGAGCAGGATTCTACGCCGCTGCCTGCGGTCACCACCGGCAGCCTGGATGCGCTGCGTTCCTATTCGATCGGCCAGAAACTCTACGCGCGTGGTGACTACCCGGGTGCGCTGGCCATGTTCCAGCAGGCGGTGGAGCTGGATCCGGAATTTGCCCTGGCCTGGATGGCGCAGGTCCGCGCGCACTTCGCGGTGGATGATCTCTCCGGGGCGATGCAGGCGCTGGACACCGCCAAGAGCCTCAAGCGCCGCCTGCCACCCCGCGAGGCGCTCTATCTGGACGCGTGGGCGGCGACGCTGCGCGACCGTGGGCAGGCTGCCGATGCATGGCGGCGCCTGTCCAGCCTGTACCCGGACTACTTCGCCGCGCAGTACAACGCTGCAGTATGGCTGTACGCGGAAAACCGCTTCGATGAGTCGCTGCCTTATGCGCGACATGCAGCAGATCCACGTTTTGAACTCAGCAACGTGGCGCACGACCTTCTGGGTCGCATCCTGGTGGCGCGCGGCGACGTCACCGGCGCCCGCCAGGCCTTGAAGCGCGCCATCGACGGTGGCCGCATCGGCAGCAACCGTTACCTGGGCTCGGCCGAAGCCAGCCTGCGCAACTATGCCGCGGCCGAATCGCTGCTGGATCGCGCATCTCCCTCCCGGCATGTGGCGATCGAACGCACCAGCATTGCCGTTGATCGCCAGCAGTGGACGCATGCGGCGCAGATCGCGCGCGATGGAGCGAGACAGTTCACCGACGCGCCAGGGTTTGACCAGCTGGTGATGCTGGTGCCGCTGGCGACGGCGCTGTGGGGCGCTGGCGATGATGATGCAACGCGTGCACAGCTGCGCCGCAACGTGGACAGCGCCCTTCTCCGGGTCGACAACCGCGGACTGGCCGATAGTGGCGACGACGCGATGGTGGCCCTGGCGTCGGCCCTGATTTCGATCCGGTTGGGCGACACGGCGTTGGCCGAGCGTGTGCTGGCGCACCTGGCGAAGATCAACGATGTGACACGCCAGCCCCCGGTAGCGGAAACAATGGCGGTGGTGCGTGCCAGCGTGGCAACCCGCCAAGGCAAGCCGGACGAGGCGTTGGTGCTTCTCGCGCCTTGGCTCACCGGCCAGGCCAGTTTCCAGACCCGCGTGGCGGCAATGGATGCGAACGTGGCCAAGGGCGCCAACGCGGCAGCACTGGTCCAGGCCGAATACCTGGCCAGCAATCGCGGCCGCGCCTATGCCGAGCTGGATTGTGGCTACTGCATGCAGCCGCTCAATGTCCTCGACAGCAATCGCGCAGCGGGCATGGCCGCCACGCTGCGCCGCCGGCCGGAGCCGACGGCGGCGGCGATCACGGTCCCTTGAGGGACCAGCCCGGGCCCGGGCTGGCATCCAGCGCCGGAACCAGCTGGGCCAGCTCCCGGGTCAGCATCGTCTGCAGTTCCTGCTTGGCATCGTGGATGGCTTCCTTGGAGGCCAGCTGGTTGACCTGGCAGCAGATCTTCAGCAGTTCCGCATCAGCGGCAGGCAGGCCAAGGCTGACCAGGGCAGAAGCAGGGTTGGAAGCGAACAGCGCGCGGAACGCATCGTCTTCAGCGAGCGCGCAGATCAGCGCCATGGCGATCGGCGCGGGCAGGGTAGGCAGGGACACGAAGAACCTCGGGAACGGCGACGGAAGAAGTGGACAAGCGCTGTTAGATCGGCCCACGCAGCCCGCACTTGAGTGCGCGATGAAGTTCCGTCGGCGGCGGCCGCTAGTGAACTGCGCCCTTTCGAATCCGATGCCATGTCCGTAGATCCTGCCGTGTCTTCCGCCCGCATCCGACGTTGCGAGATCCTGCTGCTGGAACCGCGCGAGAGCGCCGCCTTCGATCTGCAGGACCTGCTCTCCGGCGGCAACGGCATCCGCCGCCAGATGCGCTGGGTGGCACTGGCTCCGCATCTGGGCGAGCCGGTGGACGTGGATGCCGTGCAGCGCGAGCTGCTGGGCCGCATCGGCCCCAGCCAGTGGCAGGACCTGCCCGCGGACGAGGACGAGCGCGCCGCCTGCGAGGCGCTGCTGCGCCTGGGCCTGCTGGTCAGTGCATCACCCGCCGATGAGGCGGCGCTGAAGGTCCGCCAGGCCGATGATCGCCAGCGCGACGCGTACTGGCATCCGCTGGCGGCGGTGCTGCATGCGTTCACCCGGTGGGAGGGCGTCGATGCCGTGAAGAACACGCGCGACTCCGGTACCGATACCGCCGTGGGCATGCGTGAGGTGCTGGGGCCGCCGCCGGCACCGACGGCGCTGGCGGCCGATGCCGAAAGCCAGGTGCTGCCACTGCAGGACGACACCGATTTCGATGCGCTGCTGGCGCGGCGCGCGACCTGCCGCAACTTCGATGAGCACCGGCCACTGCCGATGGCGCTGTTCTCCACCATGCTGGCGCGCGTGTTCGGCGCACGCGCCCATGTGCAGGTCAGCGACGACCTGCGTTTCCAGAAGAAGAGCAGCCCGTCCGGCGGCGGCCTGCATCCCACCGAGGCGTACCTGGTGGTGCAGAACGTGGAGGGCGTGGCGCCGGGCGTGTATCGCTACCTGCTGGACGGGCACCGCCTGCTGCGCCTGCCGGATCCGCCGTTGGGACTGCGTGCGTTCGCCATGGAAGCACTGGGCCAGCAGCACTGGTTTGCCAATGCGCACTGCCTGGTGACTCTGGTGCCGCGCTTCGACCGCACGTTCTGGAAATACCGCCGCCACGCCAAGGGCTACCGCGTGGTCGCGCTCGAGGCGGGGCACCTGTCGCAGACGATGTACCTGTCGGCCACCGACCTGGGCCTGGGCGCCTTCATCACCGGCGCGATCAACGAGCGCTGCCTGGAACCGGTGCTGCAGCTGGACCCGGTGCAGCAGGGCGCATTGGCGATGTGCGGTTTCGGATGGCGCGCGGCAAGCATGGAAACGGCCGAGCTGGACCCGGCCGGCGAGGTCTGGACGCGCGCCGGCTGAGCGCGCGTCCGTGCTTCCCACTTCTCAAGCGGCTTCGAAATCCACCAGCACAGCGCCGTCGCCCACCTGGTCACCGGCCTTGGCGCGGTAGCCCTTCACCGTGCCGTCGGCCGGGGCCTGCAGGGTGTGCTCCATCTTCATCGCTTCCAGCACCACCAGCGGCGTGCCGCGCTTCACCGGCGTACCGGCCTCGACCAGGGTGGCCACGATCCTGCCCGGCATCGGTGCCAGCAGGCTGCCGGCATCGGCGGTGGCGTTGTCTGATTCACCGACCGGGTCGTGCAGGGTGAAGCGGTGCTGGCCATCGGCGCCGAACAGATACAGCTGGTCGCCTTCGCGCAGCAGCTGCAGCTGCCAGCGGCGGCCGTCCAGCTGCACGCTCATGCGCTGGCCGTCGGCGCTGCCGAGCACCGTAGCCGGTGCAGCATCATCGCGCTGCACACGCCAGCCATCGGCCTGCGCCCACACCTTCAACGTGTGCGTGCGCTCGCCCTGCTGCAGCGGCAGCACACGCGGTGCCGAAGCACCGAGGCGCCAACCGTCCTGCGCCTGCCACGGCGAATGCGGATCGCGTGCATCGCTGCCCGCACGCGCGGTACTGGCCACGGCAGCGATGGCCGCCAGCTGCCACAGCGCATCATCGCTGTCGCCCACGGCGTTCAGCGCGGCCTGTTCGCGTTCGATCAGCGCGGTGTCCAGCTTCGCGTGCGCGAACGAATCGGTGTTGACCAGACGACGCAGGAAGCCGGCATTGGTGGTCACGCCCACCACCTGGCAGTCGGCCAGGGCCTGGCTCATGCGGCGCAGCGCGGCCTCGCGGTCCACGTCCCAGACGATCAGCTTGGCGATCATCGGGTCGTAGTACGGAGTGATGCTGTCGCCTTCCTCCACACCGGTATCCACGCGCACGTTCGCCGACGGCGTCGGCAGGCGCAGGCGGCGCAGGGTACCGGTGGACGGCAGGAAGCCACGGTCGGCATCCTCGGCGTACAGGCGCGCTTCGATCGCGTGGCCGTGGATGGCCAGCTGCTCCTGGCGCAGCGGCATCGGCTGGCCAGCGGCCACGCGCAGCTGCCATTCCACCAGGTCGGTGCCGGTGATGTACTCGGTCACCGGATGTTCGACCTGCAGGCGGGTGTTCATTTCCATGAAGTAGAAATCGCCGTCCGGGCCGGCAATGAACTCCACCGTGCCCGCACCCACGTAGCCCACCGCGCGCGCGGCATCGACCGCGGCCTTGCCCATCGCTGCACGGCGCTCGGCGCTCATGCCCGGTGCCGGGGCTTCTTCCAGCACCTTCTGGTGGCGGCGCTGCACCGAGCAGTCGCGCTCGAACAGGTAGACCGCATCACCGTGGGAATCGCCGAACACCTGGATCTCGATGTGGCGCGGGCGCTCGACGTACTTTTCCACCAGCACGTGGTCGTTGCCGAAGGCCGAGGCGGCCTCGCGCTGGCAGCTGGCCAGCGCATCAACGAAGTCTTCGCTGCGTTCGACCTTGCGCATGCCCTTGCCACCGCCACCGGCGCTGGCCTTGATCAGCACCGGGTAGCCGATGGCATCGGCCTGCGCGCGCAGGAACGCAGGCTCCTGCTGGTCACCGTGGTAGCCCGGGGTCAGCGGCACGCCGGCCTTGGCCATCAATGCCTTGGCCGCGCTCTTGTCGCCCATCGCGCGGATGGCGCTGGCCGGCGGGCCGATGAAGGTGATGCCGGCGGCGGCACAGGCATCGGCGAAGTCGGCGTTCTCGGAGAGGAAGCCGTAGCCGGGGTGGATCGCCTGCGCGCCGGTCAGGCGTGCGGCCTCCAGCAGCACGTCGCCGCGCAGGTAGCTTTCGCGCGCGGCAGCCGCGCCGATGTGGATGGCCTCGTCGGCCAGGCGCACGTGGCGCGCGTTGCGGTCGGCATCGGAATACACCGCCACGGTGGCGATGCCCAGGCGACGGCAGGTGGCGATGACGCGGCAGGCGATCTCGCCACGGTTGGCGATGAGGATTTTGCTGAACATGGCGACGGGCTTCATGGGAGCTTGCTCGGTCATGGCACGGGTCACATGCGGAACACGCCGAAGCGCGTCTGCTGCGGGGCGGCGTTGAGGCTGGCCGACAGGGCCAGGGCCAGGACACGGCGGGTGTCGACCGGATCGATCACGCCGTCATCCCACAGGCGCGCGCTGGCGTAGTAGGGGTGGCCCTGCTGTTCGAACTGGTCGCGGATCGGCGCCTTGAAGGCGTCTTCTTCCGCCGCCGGCCACTGCCCGCCCTTGGCTTCGATACCATCGCGCTTGACCGTGGCCAGCACGCTGGCGGCCTGTTCGCCGCCCATCACGCCGATGCGCGCGTTCGGCCACATCCACAGGAAGTTGGGCGAATAGGCGCGGCCGCACATGCCGTAGTTGCCGGCACCGAACGAGCCGCCGATGACCACGGTGAACTTGGGCACCTTGGCACAGGCCACGGCCATCACCAGCTTGGCCCCGTCCTTGGCGATGCCGCCCTGTTCGTACTTGCGGCCGACCATGAAGCCGGTGATGTTCTGCAGGAACACCAGCGGGATGTTGCGCTGGGTGCACAGCTCGATGAAGTGCGCGCCCTTCAGCGCGGACTCGGAGAACAGGATGCCGTTGTTGGCGATGATGCCGATCGGGTAGCCGTTCAGATGCGCGAAGCCGGTGACCAGCGTCGCGCCATAGCGCGGCTTGAACTCATCGAAACGCGAGCCATCGACCAGGCGTGCGATCACTTCGCGCACGTCGTAGGGCTTGCGCGTATCGGCCGGGATCACCCCGTACAGCTCGTGCGCCGGCAGCAGCGGTTCCTCGCTGGGCTGCACCGCCATCGCCGGTTCCGGCTTGCGCCAGTTCAACTGGGCGATGATCGCGCGCACCCGTGCCAGTGCCTGCAGGTCGTTGTCGGCCACGTGGTCTGCCACGCCGGAAATGCGCGTGTGCACGTCGGCGCCGCCCAGTTCTTCGGCCGTCACCACTTCACCGGTGGCGGCCTTCACCAGCGGCGGACCGCCCAGGAAGATCGTGCCCTGCTCGCGCACGATCACCGTTTCATCGCTCATCGCCGGCACGTAGGCGCCGCCGGCGGTGCAGCTGCCCATCACGCAGGCGATCTGCGGGATGCCCTGTGCGGACAGGTTGGCCTGGTTGTAGAAGATGCGGCCGAAATGATCGCGGTCGGGGAACACCTCGTCCTGCAGCGGCAGGAAGGCGCCACCGGAATCGACCAGGTAGATGCAGGGCAGGTGGTTCTGCTCGGCGATCTCCTGCGCGCGCAGGTGCTTCTTCACCGTCATCGGGTAGTAGGTGCCGCCCTTGACCGTGGCATCGTTGGCCACGATCACGCATTCCACGCCGCTGACCCGGCCGATGCCAGCCACCACGCCTGCAGCGGGCACGGCATCTTCGTACATGCCGTGCGCGGCCAGCGGCGCGATTTCCAGGAAGGCGCTGCCGGGGTCGAGCAGGGCGTCGATGCGGTCGCGCACCAGCAGCTTGCCGCGCGCGGTGTGCTTTGCGCGCGCGGCGTCGTTGCCGCCCAGCGCGGTGCGCGCCAGCGTGGCGTGCAGGTCATCGACCACGGCCCGCATGGCGGCGCGGTTGCTTTCGAAGGTGTCGCTGCCCGGTTGCAGCTGGCTGTTGAGGACGGTCATCGCAGTGGCCTTACAGGGTGCGCTGGAACAGTTCGCGGCCGATCAGCATGCGGCGGATCTCCGAGGTGCCGGCGCCGATTTCATACAGCTTCGCGTCGCGCCACAGGCGGCCGGTCGGGTATTCGTTGATGTAGCCGTTGCCGCCCAGGATCTGGATCGCCTGGCCGGTCAGCCAAGTGGCCTTCTCGGCGGCATACAGGATGGCGCCGGCGGCGTCCTGGCGGGTGGTGCGGCCCTGGTCGCAGGCGCGCGCCACGGCGTAGACATAGGCGCGGCAGGCACCCAGGCCCACGTACATGTCGGCGATCTTGGCCTGGATCAGCTGGAAGCTGCCGATGGCTTCACCAAACTGGTGGCGCTCGTGCACATACGGCATCACCACGTCCATGGCCGCGGCCATCAGGCCCAGCGGGCCACCGGACAGCACCACGCGCTCGTAGTCCAGGCCGGACATCAGCACGCGCACGCCGCCGCCGACCTGGCCCAGCACGTTCTCTTCGGGCACTTCGCAGTCCTGGAACACCAGCTCGCAGGTGGGCGAGGAGCGCATGCCCAGCTTGTCCAGCTTCTGCGCGGTGCTGAAGCCCTTCATGCCCTTCTCGACCAGGAAGGCGGTGATGCCCTTGGCACCGGCTGCCATGTCGGTCTTGGCGTAGACCACCAGCACGTCGGCATCGGGGCCGTTGGTGATCCACATCTTGTTGCCGTTGAGCACGTAGCGGTCGCCGCGCTTGTCCGCGCGCAGCTTCATCGACACCACGTCCGAACCGGCGCCCGGCTCGCTCATCGCCAGCGCACCGACCAGCGCGCCGCTGCACAGGCCGGGCAGGAAGCGCTGCTTCTGTTCCTCGTTGCCGTTCTTGCGCAGCTGGTTCACGCACAGGTTGGAATGCGCGCCATAGGACAGGCCGATGCCGCCGGAGGCGCGCGAAATCTCTTCCATCGCCACCACATGGGCCAGGTAGCCCATGCCGGTGCCGCCGTATTCTTCTTCAACGGTGAGGCCCAGCAGGCCCTGTTCGCCCAGCTTCGGCCACAGGGCCAGCGGGAACTGATTGGTGGCATCGGCCTCGGCGGCCAGCGGAGCGACCTCGGCGGCGGCAAAATGGGCCACGCTCTGGCGCAGCAGGTCGATATCTTCGCCAAGATCGAAGTTCAGGGATGGCACGTGCATTGCGGCGGCTCCACGAGGAAGGTGGGGGAATGGACGCACCCGTCAGGGGGAGGCTGGAGGCTGTTGAAGGCAGCGGCCAGCACGGGCGATGGGCCCAGCGTAGCGGGGTTCGGGAAAGAAGTGAATACAAATTCAAAAATTGAAACTAGAATCAGGATATGGCCTACAAACGCTCTGCATTGATGGAAGAACGGCTGGCCGGGGCCCGTGAACGGATCCTGCTGGCGACCCGCGAGCTGGTCGCTGCCGGCGGCTGGCGCAATGCCCCGGTGACCGCCGTGGCGACCCAGGCGGGGGTGTCCACCGGCTTGATCTACCGGCACTTCCCGTCCAAGGCCGAGCTGTTCGTGGAGGTGCTCAACGCCGCCGTGGCCCACGAGGTGGAGATCATGGAGCGCATCGCCAGCGGCCCCGAGGTGGCCAGCGAGCGCTTGCGCCTGGCGATCACCGCCTTCGTCCGCCGCGCCCTGGCCGGGCCGGGGCTGGCCCATGCCTTCATCGTCGAGCCGGTGGACCCGGACGTGGAGGCCGAGCGCATGCGCGGGCGCCGCGCCTTCGGTGACGTGTTCCTGCGCCTGGTGGAAGAGGGCGTGGCCGCCGGCGAACTGCCCGCGCAGGACGCGCATGCCACGGCCGCCTGCCTGGTTGGTGCCTTCACCGAAGCGATGGTCGGCCCGACTGCGCCCAGCCGCGAAGTGCATCGCGACGAAGGTGCGCTGGTGGACGCGATCTGCAGCTTCTGCCTGCGCGCGATCGGCGCCCGGTAATCCGGTAGAGCCGGCCGCTGGCCGGCGGCTGTTGCCGCGCTTCGCGCTCGCCGGGCGTGGCCCGGCGCTACCCGCATGCGGCCACGGCCGCATGCTGCGCCGCACCAGCATCGACGCCTGTTGTCGCACGCGAAGCGCGTTCTATACTCGGCCCATCACGCAGTCGCTCAGCCGTGGTCCAACGACTATCAGCCAGGGGTAACGAAGAGTGCGGAATTACGATCTGGAGTTCCTGAAACGCTTCTCCATGGTGATCGCGCTGCTGGCGGCCATCACCCTCGGTCTCATCCTCCTGGCGGCGTACATCCACACCCGGATTCCGCCCGAGGTGTCGCCCACGGCGGCCAAGCGCACCGAGCAGCGCATCTCGCCCACCGGCGCGGTGTATGCCGGCAGCACCGGCGCCGCTGCGCAGGCCGCAGCCAAGGCGGCCGCACTGGCCAAGGCCGCCTCGCAGGTCGCCTACGGCGGCACCAAGGACGGCAAGGTCATCTTCGACAACCTCTGCACCGCCTGCCACACCACCGGCGTCGGCCAGGCGCCCACGCTTGACCACGCGCACTGGGACCAGCGCCTGGCGCAGGGCAAGGACACCCTCTACAAGCACGCCATCGAGGGCTACACCGGCCCGGATGGCGGGATCATGCCGCCGAAGGGCGGCAATCCGGCGCTCACCGAGGAACAGATCCACGCCACCGTGGACTGGATGCTGGGCAACCTGAAGTAACCGCCGGAACGGCCAAACCGGGAAACGGCGGAACGGCCAAACGGCGGTAGAGTCGACTGCTAGTCGACTATCGCGCGCAGCGCGGGCTTTTCGGCAACGTAGCGAAGAGCAGTCGACTAACAGTCGACTCTACCTCCGCGCCCCCCGCCGCCGGTTGCCGGCCAGCGGCCGGCACTACCCGGCTTTGCCCACCGAGGCCTGATCGCCCATCGTGCCCCGCGCTGCAAGCGGGCCTGCACATTTCGGGGTTAGTCTGTGCGCCCATTTCGTGGAGTCGCCCGTCGATGCGCCGCCGTTCCCTCGCCCTTTCCCTGTCCCTGCTGCTGCCGGCCACCGCCTTTGCCCAGGCCCAGCCGCAGGCCGCGCCGACCCCGACCTCCACCACCGCCCGCAGCAAGGCCCCGGTCGTGCTGACCACGGCCCCGGCCGACTGGCGCGCGCTGGACGGCCAGCACGTGCGCATCGCCGCTCCGCTCACCCTGGCCGGCACCGACGGCCTGGAGCGCTTCGGCCAGCTCACCGTGGCCTTCGATGGCCGCCTCTGGCAGCCCACTGAAGTGGCCGCGCCGGGCACGGCCGGCATCGAACAGGTGATGGCTGACAACCAGCGCCGCCGCCTGGTGCTCGATGACGGCAGCGATGCCCGCGACCCGGTCAGCGTGCCGTACCTGGCCGGCAACCCGGTGCTGCGCACCGGCATGCAGCTGCGCAACGTGGAAGGCATCGTGCGCGTGGACGCACAGGGCCGCCCCAGCCTGCAGGTGCAGGGCACGCTGAAGCTGCCGGAACTGCAGCGCCCGGCGGTGCCGAAGGTGGCCGGCGACCTGTACATCGCCGCCTTCAACCTGGAGAACTTCTTCAACGGTGATGGCCAGGGCGGTGGTTTCCCGACCCTGCGCGGCGCGCGTACGCTGGACGAACACAAGGCCCAGGTGGCCAAGCTGGTCACCACCGTCAACTCGCTCGGCGCCGATGTCGCCGCGCTGATGGAACTGGAAAACGACGGCTACGGCCCGCAGTCGGCCATCGCCGAACTGGTCGATGCGCTCAACCGCGATCGCGGTGCACAGGGCGACTGGCGCTTCGTCGACGCCGGCAACGGCCCGGGCGACAACCCGATCCGCGTCGGCATCATCTACCGCAGCAGCCGCCTGCAGCCGCTGGGCAAGCCGGCCACGCTGACCGGCGGCCCGTTCGTCGAGCACAGCCGCGTGCCGCTGGCGCAGGCGTTCCAGGCCAAGCAGGGCGCGCCGTTCGTGGTGGTCGCCAACCACTTCAAGTCCAAGGGCTGCCGCGAGGCTGCAGGCGCCGATGCCGACCGCAACGACGGCCAGGGCTGCTGGAACGCCACCCGCGTCGCCTCGGCGCAGCAGTTGAACGACTGGCTGAAGACCAACCCGACCGGCACCCGTGCCCAGGACGCGGTGCTGCTGGGCGACTTCAACGCCTATGCGCAGGAAGATCCGATCCGCACCCTGCATGACCTCGGCTGGCAGGACGCCTTCAAGGTGGCCAAGGTCGAGCATCCCTACAGCTACGTCTACAACGGCTATACCGGCCGCCTCGACCACGCGCTGCTGAGCCCGGGCATGGCCAAGCGCCTGCGCGCGGCCGCCGAATGGCACAGCAACGCCGACGAACAGGACGCCAGCGGCTACCAGGGCCGCAACGTGCCGGGCCCGTGGCGCAGCTCCGACCACGACCCGCTGCTGCTGGGTTTCGGCAAGTAAGGATTCGCCGGGGCACGCCCGGCGGCTTTCTGTAGAGTCGAGCCATGCTCGACTGCTTTGGGGAAACGCCGGGGTCGGATCCCATTCCAACGGAATGGGCTCTGACCCCAAGGCATCGCGGGGTCTCAAACGCAGGAGTCAGAGCGCATTCCGTTGGAATGGGATCCGACCCCGGGCGGCCTCACCCCCAGGCGATCAATCCGATCGCCAGCACCGCCAGCGCCAGCCCGGCGCGGTTCCACTTCGTGGTGGCCTCGCCGAAGGCGAACACGCCCACCAGCGCGCCCAGCACCACCACGCCGATGTTCATGCCGGCGAACACGGTGGCCGGGCTGTCCGGCATCGACTGGTGTGCATGCACATAGAAGAGGATGTTGCCGCCGTTGAGCAGGCCCAGCAGCGCGCCGGCCCCCAGGTTGCGCCAGGCCAGCCGGCTGCGGCCGCTGGCATGCCGCCACAGCTGCAGCGCCAGCATCAGCACGAAGGCCACGCTGAAGCTGGCCAGCACCGCCGCCATCGACGGCGTGCCCGACAGCGCCACCTGCTTCAGCAGCACGTCCACCACCGCAAAGCCGCCCCACACGCCCAGCAGCCAGCCCCAGCCACCGGGCGAGGCCGCCACGGCCGGCCCACGCGGGCGCAGGCTGATGGCCACCATCGCCAGCACGCCCAGGCCCAGCCCGGCCAGCTTCCACGGCGTGGCCGTCTGGCCGAAGAACAGGAAGGCCGCCGCCAGCGACAGCAGCAGCGACAGGCGCTGGGCCACGTCGCTGCGGACGATGCCGGCCACCGCCACCGCGCGGCCCAGCACCAGGAAGATCGACGGCAGCACCACCGCCAGCGCCAGCAGTGACAGCCACGGCGCGTGCGGCGCACGCAGCGCCTCCAGCGGCGGCTGCAGCACCACGGCAGTGAGGGTGGCGGCGACCAGATAGTTCCAGGTCACCATCTGCGGCACGTCCAGCGCGCGGCGGTTGGCCAGCTTCAACAACACCGAAACCAGCACACTGCAGATCACGGCCAGGGACAGGTAGAGCATGGGGCGGGCACAGGGCAGGGGCGGGGGACGGTATCATGGTGCCATGCACAAGCCCTCGTTCCCCGTCGCCCCCGGCGAAACCGCCTGCCTCGTACTGGACGGCCCGTCCGGCCCGCTGGAAGTGGTCGTCGACCTGCCCAAGGCCGACGTGCCGGTGCAGCCGATCGTGGCCGTCATCTGCCACCCGCTGTCCACCGAAGGCGGCACCCTGCACAACAAGGTGGTCACCATGACCGCCACCACCCTGCGCGAGCTGGGCATCGCCACGGTGCGCTTCAACTTCCGCAGCGTCGGCGGCTCGGCCGGTAGCTTCGACCACGGCGTGGGCGAACAGGACGACCTCAAGGCCGTCACCGCCTGGGTGCGCAGCCAGCGCCCGGACGACCGCCTGTGGCTGGCCGGTTTCAGCTTCGGCTCCTTCGTTTCGCTGAAGGCCGCCGCCGAACTGCAGCCCGAGGCGCTGGTCTCGATCGCGCCGCCGGCCGGCCGCTGGGATTTCAGCGGCGTGCAGCCGCCAGCCCGCTGGCTGGTCATCCAGGGCGAACAGGACGAGATCGTCGACCCGCAGGCCGTGTACCAGTGGCTGGACACGCTCGAATTCCCGCATGAGCTGGTGCGCATGCCGGAAACCAGCCACTTCTTCCACCGCAAGCTGATCGACCTGCGCGGCGCGCTGACCCACGGCGTCAAGCACTGGCTGGGCGCGGCGGCATGAGCGAGCAGGCGTTGACCCCGTCGCAGCGGTACGCGGCCGGGGTTGCCAGCGGCGACTGGCAGGACGACCCGGCCCAGCACGCGGCCCTGGCCGAACTGGACCGCATCCACCTGGGCCTGGTCGACAGCGCCGAGGACGGCTGGCTGGACCGCCTGTCCTCGTTCTGGAAGAAGCCCGAGCCGGTCAAAGGCCTGTACTTCTGGGGCGGCGTAGGCCGTGGCAAGACCTTCCTGGTGGATCTGTTCTACGACGGCCTGCCGATCAAGCAGAAGTACCGCACGCACTTCCACCGCTTCATGCGCAGCGTCCACGAGCGCCTGCGCGAGCACCAGGGGCAGAGCGACCCGCTGGCGAAGATCGCCCAGGAATGGCGCAGCAACCTGCGCGTGCTGGTGCTGGACGAGTTCTTCGTCACCGACATCGGTGATGCGATGCTGCTGGCACGCCTGCTCGAGCGCCTGTTCGCCGAGGGCGTGACCCTGGTCACCACCTCCAACACGGCGGTGGAGAACCTGTACCTCAACGGCCTGCAGCGCGAGAGCTTCATGCCGGCCATCGGCCTGCTGCAGCGCTATTGCGTGGAGCTGTACGCCGAGGGCACCGAGGATTACCGCATGCGCGCGCTGACCCGTTCGCCGGTGTACCGCGCGCCGCTGGCCGCCGACAGCGATGGCTGGCTGGCCAGCCGCTGGGGCGAACTGAGTGGCGGGCAGCCGGCCAAGGCCGGCAACATCGAGATCGAGGGCCGCAAGATTCCGGTGCGGGGCCGTGGCAAGAGCATCGCCTGGTTCGATTTCGCCGCGCTCTGCGAAGGCCCGCGCGGCCCGTCGGATTACATCGAGATCGCGCACGAGTTCAACACGGTGCTGCTGGGCGGCATTCCCGCCTTCGACCGCCTGAACGAAGATGCCGCGCGCCGCTTCGTGAACCTGATCGACGAGCTGTACGACCGCCACGTCAACCTGGTCTGCACCGCCAGCACCTCGCCGGTGGAACTGTATGCCGGCGAGCGCCTGCAGGGCGCCTTCGAGCGCACCGCCTCGCGCCTGATCGAAATGCAGAGCGCCGAGTACCTGGGTACGCCGCACCGGGCGTGAGGGGGCCGCGTTGCCGGCCAGCGGCCGGCACTACCCTGCAGCGATCAGGCCTTCTTCCGCTCGGCGATGTACGCCTGGATCTGCTGTTCCAGCACCGGCAGCGGCACCGAACCCTGCTTCAGGATCACGTCGTGGAAGCCCTTGATGTCGAACTTGTCGCCCAGTTCCTTCTCGGCCTGCGCGCGCAGGCGCACGATGGCGATCTCGCCCAGCTTGTAGCTCAGCGCCTGGCCCGGCCAGGAGATGTAGCGATCCACTTCGGTGGTCACTTCATGCTCGCTCAGCGCGGTGTGGTCGCGCAGGTAGGCCAGGGCCTGCTCGCGGGTCCAGCCCTTGCTGTGCACGCCGGTGTCGATGACCAGGCGCGCGGCACGCCACATTTCGTAGGTCAGGCGGCCGAAATCCTCGTACGGGGTTTCGTAGATGCCCATTTCCACGCCCAGCTTCTCGCAGTACAGCGCCCAGCCTTCGCCATAGGCGGAGATGTAGGCGTTGCGGCGGAATTCGGGCAGGTCCTTCTGCTCGGAGGCGATCGCGCCCTGCAGCGCATGGCCCGGGTCGGACTCATGCAGGGTCAGCGCCGGCAGGTTGTACAACGGGCGCGACGGCAGGTCGTAGGTGTTGACCCAGTACGTACCCATGCCACCGCGACCGGCGGTCCAGAACGGGGCGATATCCGGCGGCACCGGCACGATGGTGAAGCGCGCGCGCGGCAGCGTCATGAACCGGCCGAGCTGGCCATCGGCGCGCTTGGAGATCCATGCCGCGCGCGACAGCAGCTCTTCTGGGGTCTTGGCGTAGAACTGCGGATCGGTGCGCAGGAAGGTCAGGAATTCAGCGAAGCTGCCCTTGAACTGCACCTGCTGGATGATGTCGTTCATCTCCTTCTGGATGCGCGCCACCTCACCCAGGCCGATGCGGTGGATCTCATCCGGCGACAGGTCCAGCGTGGTGTATTCGTGGATCTGCTGCTTGTAGAAGGCCTTGCCGCCCGGCATGGCCTCGGCGGCCAGGGTGGTGCGCGCCTGCGGCACGTATTCGCTGACGAAGAAGGTGCGCAGCTGCTGGAAGGCCGGCACCACCTTGCCGCTGATGGCCGCCGCGGCCTGTTCGCGCAGGGCGGCCTGTTCGGCGGCCGGGATGCTGGCGGGCAGCTTCTTGAACGGCGCGTACAGCGGCGAGGTCGTCGGGTCCTTCAGCTCGGCGACGGTGGCGATGGAGACCTCGCGGCCGTCCAGCACCGCGCGCGGCACGCTGAAACCACGCTTGAGGCCGGCGCGCATGTTGTCGGTCTGCTGGCCGAAGTAGCGCGGCACGTCGTTCAGGCGGGCGATGTAGTTGCGGTAGTCCTGCGCGGTCTTCATCTCGCGCCGGGCCATGAAGGACAGGTTGGACCAGAACGAGGAGTCCGAATTGAACGGCATCTCGTAGGTGCGCAGGCGCGTGGCTTCGGCCAGGTTGAAGACCTGGTCGCGGTAGATCGCGTAGTTGACCTGGTTGTCGGCCGACAGGGCGTTGACATCGATCTTCTTCAGGTCGGCCAGGGTTTCGTCCCAGACCTTCAGGCGGGCCTGCTGCGCGGCAGGCCCGACATCAGGCATGCGGCTGGCGTTGGCCGGCGCGTCCTCGTCCTCGCTGGCTTCGCCACCGCCATCCTGGCGCCACTTCCACTCCTTCTCGTACAGCGCACGGAAGGCGGCATCGGCGGCCGATTCGGCGGCCATGCTGGCCGGAGCGGCGGCCGGCGGCGCAGCCAGGGCGACCGCAGGAGCGGACAGGGCAATCAACAGAGCTACGGCGAGGCGGGTTTTCACGAGCACAGGTTCCCGGGAAGGCAGATCCCGATGATCGCACCGTGCAGGGCCCGAGGCATGGGACGAAGGTCCTGCCTGCGCCCGGCGCTACCAACGAACATGCGGTAGATCCACGCCATGCGTGGATGCGCCGGGATCCGGCCGGGGTCAGAGCCCTTTCCTGCGGAAAGGGATCCGACCCCTGGCCTCAGTGGCTGGCCTTGTCCCGCTTCCAGCCGCGGTGCTGGATGTCCAGGTGCAGGCTGTACAGGGCGGTGAACGCCGGGAACAGGTTCTGCAGCACGCCCACCGAGTCCTGCTTGGCCGAGAACAGGAAGTAGCTCAGGGTCATCAGGCTGCCGACCACGCTCATGTACCAGAACAGGCGCGGGATGACCGGCTTGCCGGCACGCTTGGACGCCACGAACTGCACCAGCCAGCGGCCGCCGAACATCAGTGCGCCGGTGTAGCCGATCAGCTTCCAGCCGGTGACGTGCAGGCCGGTCCAGTACAACCAGGTCAGTGGCTGGTCGAGCCAGTGCAGCTCCATCAACGCTCCTCCACCGCAGTGCGCTTGCTGCGGGTGATCAGCCACGCCACGCCGCGCAGGTCGCGGATGCCGACCAGGGCGCGGCCCAGGTTGTTGTACTTGGACACGCCGGCGGTACGGTGGCGGTGGTTGACCGGCACGCTGGTGGTCTTCCAGCCGGCGCGCTGCATCAGCGCCGGCAGGTAGCGGTGCATGTGGTCAAAATACGGCAGGTCGAGGAAGGCCTCGCGCTCGAACAGCTTGATGCCGCAGCCGGTGTCGGGGGTATCGTCGCGCAGCATGCTCGCGCGGATCGCATTGGCCCACTTGCTGGCCCAGCGCTTGCTGCCACTGTCCTGGCGGTTGACGCGCCAGCCGGCGAACAGCTTCACCTGCGCATCAGCCGACTGCCGCGCCGCCAGCAGCTTGGGAATATCGGCTGGGTCGTTCTGGCCGTCGCCATCGAGGGTGGCGATCCACGGCGCGCGCGCATTTCGCACGCCGGTGCGGACGGCAGTGCTCTGCCCGCTCTGGCTGACATGGTGCAGCACGCGCAGTTCCGGGGTGCTGGCCTTCAGGCCCTGCAGCACGGCCAGGCTGTCGTCGCGCGAGTTGTCGTCCACATAGACGATCTCGAACGGCAGATGGCCGCGCAGCGCGGCGACGATCTCACCGACCAGGGGCGCGACATTGTCGCGCTCGTTGAACACCGGGACGACAACGGAAAGCTCGGGGTGGCTCATGGGTCACTCGGCCAGCAGGGATACAAAGACCGCGCATTCTCCGAAGCCGAGGTTATCCGAAGATGAATCCGGCTGCGTGAGGGTCACTCCTCAGGCACGATCGCCAAAATACTCGCGACACCACTGCACGACCGGCGGCAGGCCCTGCTCGATCGGGGTGACCGCATCAAAGCCGAAGGCGTCATGGGCGCGCCGGGTGTCGGCCATCGTGCGCACCATGTCGCCTGGCTGCATCGGCTTGTAGACCTTCTGCGCGGGGCGGCCGGCGGCCTGCTCGATCACGCTGATGAAGCGCTCCAGCTCGACCGGCGTATGGTTGCCGAGGTTGAACACCCGGTGCGGCACCACGTCGGTGCTGGGGTTCGCGAGGGCGCCGAGGATGCCCGATACGATGTCGGAAACATGTGTGAAATCGCGCTGCATGCGCCCTTCGTTGAACACATCGATCGGCCGCCCGGCCAGCACCGCGCGCGAGAACAGCAGCGGCGCCATGTCCGGCCGGCCCCACGGGCCATACACGGTGAAGAAGCGCAGGCCGGTGGCATGCAGGCCGTACAGCTGCGCATAGGTGTAGGCCATCAGCTCGTTGGCGGCCTTGGTGGCCGCGTACAGCGAGCGCGGCTGGTCCACGCGCTGGTCTTCGGAAAACGGCGGCGTGGCCGAATCGCCGTACACCGAGCTGCTGGACGCATACACCAGGTGCTGCACGCCACGGTGGCGGCACAGCTCGAGCATGTTGACGAAGCCGGTCAGGTTGCTGTCGACGTAGGCGTGCGGGTTTTCCAGCGAGTAACGCACGCCGGCCTGCGCGGCCAGGTGGATCACCGCGGTGGGCTGCACCTCATCGAACAGCGCAGCCAGGCCCTGCTGGTCGGTCAGGTCCAGGGTGCGCAGGTCCAGGCCCGGGCACAGCGCAGCCACGCGATCGCGCTTGATCTGCGGGTCGTAGTAATCGTTGAAGTTGTCCAGGCCGACCACGGCCTGGCCGGCCTCCAGCAGCGCGCGGGCGGTGTAGGCACCGATGAAGCCGGCAGCGCCGGTGAGCAGGATGGTCATGGAAGAGACTCTGTAACGAAGTTCAGACGGTGGATGTTACCGGTCTCAGAAGAAACCGAAGCGCTTTCTGGCGACGTTTACCCGACCCGGCACGATCACGTCCTGGATGCTCTTCGCATCGAAGCGATCCAGCAGGGCCTCGGCGTCCTTCTTCAGCTTCAGGTCCATCTCCTCCGGGTACAGCGGCACGATGGACATGAACTCGATGGTCCTGGCGTCGTCCAGCTGCAGCGTGCCGAAGCCCTCGGGGGCGGTGACCGGCGGCAGCACGATGGCGCCATCGAAACCCACGCCCGGGGCGTAGGGCTCGGCCGGGTGGCCGTTGGGAATGGTGTGGCCGAAGCCGAGCCAGGTGTCGTACTCGTGCGGTAGCCGTGCCAGCGTCTTCAGCAACCGCACCGGCCAGTAGTTCCACTCGTCTTCGAAGGCATCACCGCTGATCGGCCAGTCGGCCGGCAGGGTCACCATCAGCTCCATGTATGCCGAGCCGGGCGCACCTTCGGGCAGGGTCATCGGCAGGTCGCTCATGCCCGAGGTCACCAGGCGCAGGTACGGAAACGGCTCGCTGGCCGGCACCACGTGCACGTCGATATGCACGAGGTCGGAGATGATTTCGTGGAATACGCCCGAGATCGGCCCCAGGTGGCGCTCGATGTGCGCGCTGATGGCCTCGATGTGCGATTCACCCTGGGCCGGAGTGAAGTCCTTTTCCCGGCTGTGCACCAGGATCGGGCTGCCGCCCGGGCTGACGTCGTCGATGTCCATGCTCATTCCTGCTCCCTGGATGAGCCGCGGCACGAAG
Organism: Stenotrophomonas sp. STEN087; assembly: GCF_056759115.1. Taxonomy (NCBI): domain Bacteria; kingdom Pseudomonadati; phylum Pseudomonadota; class Gammaproteobacteria; order Lysobacterales; family Lysobacteraceae; genus Stenotrophomonas; species Stenotrophomonas sp. STEN087. The sequence goes on from NZ_JBRRCR010000061.1 coordinate 21,359, forward strand.
CCGTCCCGCGGCGTGTGCGTTTCCCTGCCGAGCGCTGCTGCAGCGCTGCCGCGCTCAACCCTGGCGGGTGCGCAGCTTTTCGAGCACGCCGTCCAGCGTGTCCAGATCGGTGTAATGGATGATCAGCTTGCCCTTGCCGCCGCGGCCGTGGTTGATGGCCACCTTGGTGCCCAGCGATTCGGACAGCTCGGTTTCCAGCGAGGCGATGTCGGCCTGCTGCACCCTCGGCGTGGCCACCGGGCGGTTGCTCGGCACCTTGCCGGCGGCGAAAGCCTGCGCACGGCGCTCGACCTCGCGCACCGACCAGCCTTCATCGGCCGCTTCCTGGGCCAGCTTGCCGGCCAGCTCCGGGGCCAGGGTCAGCAGCGCGCGGGCGTGGCCCATTTCCAGGCGGCGGGTTTCCAGCAGCAGGCGGATGGCCACCGGCAGCTCCAGCAGGCGCAGCAGGTTGGACACCGCCGCGCGCGAGCGGCCGACGGCCTCGGCGGCCTCGGCGTGGGTCAGGGTGAACTCGCTGATGAGGCGCTGCAGCGCTTCGGCTTCTTCCAGCGGGTTGAGGTCTTCGCGCTGGATGTTCTCGATCAGCGCCATCGCGATGACGGTGCGGTCTTCCAGCTCGCGCACCACCACCGGCACTTCGTCCAGCCCGGCCAGCTGCGATGCACGCCAGCGGCGCTCACCGGCGACGATTTCGTAGTTGCCCGCCGGCAGCTGGCGCACCAGGATCGGCTGGATCACGCCCTGCGACTTGATCGAATCGGCCAGCTCGGAGAGCTTGCCTTCGTCCATCTCGCGGCGCGGCTGGTACTTGCCCGGCTGCAGCTGGCCCACGGCCAGCTTGCGCAGCACTTCACCCGGCAGGGGCTCGATGACCGCAGTGGTGGCCTGCACCTGGCTGGCTGCGCCCTTGGGGCCCAGCAGGGCGTCCAGTCCGCGGCCGAGGCCTCGCTTCTTGGCTGCAGGCTTGCTGGTCATCAGGCGGTCTCCACGGCCTTGGCGGCCTTGTTGCGTTCGTTGTTGCGGCGGATGATCTCGCCGGCCAGGCCCAGGTAGGCCACGCCACCGCGCGAGGCACGGTCGTAGCCGACGATGCTCTGACCGTGGCTGGGGGCCTCGGCCAGGCGCACGTTGCGCGGCACGATGGTGCGGAACACGCGGTCACCGAAGTGCTCGGTCAGTTCGGCCGACACCGCGTTGGCGAGGTTGTTGCGCACGTCGAACATGGTGCGCAGCACGCCCTCGATCTCCAGCACCGGGTTGAGGTTGGTGCGCAGCGCTTCGATGGTTTCCACCAGCGCGCTCAGGCCTTCCAGTGCGTAGTACTCGCACTGCATGGGCACCAGCACCGAATCGGCGGCGGCCAGCGCGTTGAGCGTCAGCAGCGACAGCGCCGGCGGGCAGTCGATCAGGATGTAGTCGTACTCGTCGCGGATCGGCGCCAGCGCGCGCTTCAGGCGCTGCTCGCGCTCTTCCTGCGCCATCAGCTGGATCTCGGCCGCGGTCAGGTCGATGTTGCCCGGCAGCAGGTCGTAGCCCTCGGCGGTGGCCACGCGCACGTCCGCTGCCTTGGCTTCGCCCAGCAGAAGATCGCAGGTGGAGGAGACCAGCTCGCGCTTGTCCACGCCACTGCCCATGGTCGCGTTGCCCTGTGAATCCAGGTCGACCAACAGCACGCGCTTGGGTGCGTTGGCCAGGGAAGCGGCCAGGTTGACGGCGGTCGTGGTCTTGCCGACGCCACCCTTCTGGTTGGCGATGGCGATGATGCGGGCCATGCGGGTGTGCCTCGTCGACGTGTGCTGGGACCGGTCATTATGCGTACAACCGGCCCCGTGCGGAAATCATGGATCGCCAACCCGTTGTTTCGCAAAGGGCTGGCGGCGGGGTTCAGGGGCCTGTAACAGTGACCAGATGGCGTTCGCCGGCCAGGCCGGGCACGCTCAGCGGGGTCACCTCGCGCACCTGCCAGCCTGCCGGCAGGGCCGCGATCTCGTCATGCGGGTAGACGCCCTTCATGGCCAGCAGCACGCCACCGGGGCGCAGCAGGTGGCCACCGACGCGGACGATGCCGGCCAGGGTGTCCATCGCGCGCGCGGTCAGCTGGTCGTAGCGGCCGGCCTCGTCCAGCGCCTCGGCGCGCGATTCGGCCACGCGTGCATTGGTCAGGCCCAGCTGGCGCACGGCTTCGCGCATGAAGCGCGCCTTCTTGCCGTTGCTCTCCACCAGGGTGACCTGCAGGCCCGGGCAGGCGATGGCCAGCGGGATGCCTGGCAGCCCGGGGCCGGTACCGAGATCGGCCAGGCTGCCATCGGCCACGAACGGCTGCATCGCCAGCGAATCGAGCAGGTGGCGGGTGACCATTTCCTGCGGATCGCGGATGGCGGTGAGGTTGTAGGTGCCGTTCCAGCGGTGCAGCAGCGCCAGATAGCGCAGCAGCGGCGGCGCCAATGCGGCCGCCAGGCCCATGCTGGCCAGGCCCTGTTCCAGCGTGGAGACCACGCCGGCGGGAAGATCGTGTTCGCTCATGCCGTCATTATCGCCGGTTTTGCCCGCCGGTTCGCCGCTTCAATGCGGATACCAGGCCAATGCCGCGCGGAACTGGCCGCTGGCCTGCCATTCGTGCAGGTGCCAGCGCTCGGCCTGGCCCAGTTCGGCGTCGCACCAGCGCAGGTGCAGGGCACCATCGGCGCCGGGCGCCAGCTGCAGGCGGTGCAGGCCGAAGGAGATGCCCTGGCCGTGCGCCTTGAGCAGCGCTTCCTTGGCGCACCACACGCGGAAAAACCAGTGTTCGCGCTCGTCGGCGGCCAGCCCTTGCAGCCAGGCCACTTCGTCGGGGTGGAAGAAGCGCTGGATGATTTCCAGCAGGCGCGGGCGTGGGCGCAGCAGTTCCAGGTCCACGCCCAGCCGCACGCCCTCGCCCAGCGCCACCAGCAGCACCTCGCCGCTGTGGCTCCAGCCGGTGCCGTAGTGGGCCAGCGCGCCGGCCAGCTCCGGCCGGCCCTTGTCGTCGCGCACCAGCGGCAGGGCATCGGGTTCGCCGCCCAGCGCCTGCGCCAGCACCTGCCGGGCCTGCGGCTCACCGCGCTGGCCGGGCACATGCGGGCAGCGCCAGACCGTCACCGGGCCGAAGCGCCAAGGGCCGTCGAGGGTGGCTGGCAGGCTCATCCGCACGCGCCCGTCACGGGATTGCACGACGGTTTCACGGCGCTGCGGGTCAACTGGTCCCCGTCCCTTCCCCTTCCAGAGGTCACGTTCATGGGCATCATCATCTGGCTGATCGTTGGCGGCATCGTGGGCTGGCTGGCCAGCATCATCATGCGTCGCGACGCCCAGCAGGGCATCATCCTCAACGTCGTGGTGGGCATCGTCGGCGCGCTGATTGCCGGCTTCCTGTTCGGCGGCGGCATCAACGATGCCATCACCCTGCGCACGTTCCTGTTCTCGCTGATCGGCGCGGTGATCCTGCTGGCCATCGTCAACCTGTTCACCCGCAAGAGCATACGGTGATCTGAACGGTAGCGCCGGGGCCGGGACCCCCGGGGGAGGGCGCCCCCCGCCAGGCCCCGCCAAGCCGCCCGCCGCCCCACGACACCCCCACCAACCCCCCCCCCCCCCCCGGACGGGGGGCCGGGGCCGGGGGGCGCGGC
>NZ_JBRRCR010000062.1:0-24912 GCF_056759115.1 Stenotrophomonas sp. STEN087
GGGGGCTGGGGGGGGAATCTGTAACCCTAGCTGGGCTGGGCCATAATGGTTTATCCCACCGTTGGTTGGGGCCGCATGCCCTGGCGAGGGTGGTGGCGCCCGCGCCCATGCGGGGGCGGCGCCGCGACGCGGCGAAAGATAGATGCCAACCTGTCTTGGCAACGCCAGGTCCGGCGGCAAAAAAGGGGGGGAGACCGCCCCACTACGACCGGTCTCCCCCCACCACAAACACGTTGATGCGCTTTACAGCCGGGCAGCGCCCGGCTCTACCAGTCAACGGCATCGGCAGGCGAACGGCAGCCGAGCATGGCTCGGCTCTACAGTGTTCCTTCCCCCAACACAAACACGTTGTCGCGCTTCACAACCGGGCAGCGCCCGGCTCTACCAGTTCCAGCCCGCGCGCGCGCCGGATCAGGCGTGTGACCGCACTGCGCAGGTCATCCAGCACCGCGTAGATGGTCGGCAGGAACAGCAGGCTGACCACGGTCGAGAACGCCAGGCCGCCGGCAATCGCGCGCGCCATCGGCGCGTATTCCGGGCCATCGCCGAACATCTGCGTGTTGGTCAGCGAGATCGGCACCATCGCCAGGATCGCCGTGCCCATCGTCATCATGATCGGCCGCAGGCGCTCGCGTGAGCCTTCCACCAGCGCCTGGGTGCGGCCCATGCCGCCGCGGCGCAGGTTGTTGATGTGCTCGATCATCACGATGCCGTTGTTCACCACCACGCCCATCAGCACCAGGATGCCGATGAAGGACATGATCCCGAACGAGGTACCGGTGATCCAGAACAGCCAGAACACGCCGAAGATCGAGAACAGCACGCCGCTCATGATCGCCGCCGGGAACAGCAGCGACTCGAACACCGCCGCCATCACCACGTAGATCATCACCAGCGCGATGAGCAGGTTGAACACCATCTGCTGCATCGCTTCGTTGTCGTTGCCGTAGTCACCGCCATCGAAGGTGAAGCCATAGCCGGCCGGGAAGCTCATCGGTGTGAGCACCGCTTCCATGGCCTTGCGGCCATCGGGCGCGGTGACCTTCTCGGCCAGGTTGGCCTTGATGGTCAGGGTGGTCTGGCGGTTGGTGCGACCGATCTGGGTGGCCGAGGAACCCACGTCCACGCTGACCAGGCTGAGCAGCGGCACGCTGCGGCCATCGCCGGTACGCACGCTGTAGCTGGCCAGGTCTTCCGGGCTGCTCTGCTCGGCGCCGGCAAAGCGCACCCACACCGGCACTTCGTTGTCGCCGCGACGGAACTCGCGCAGCGGCGCACCCCGCAGGGCAAGGCCGACGAAGCTGGCCACCTGCTCGGCATTGAAGCCGAACGCAGCGGCGCGCTCGCGGTCGACGTGCACCTTCAGCTCGCCGCCCTTCTCGCCATTGTCGATGCGCACGTCGCGCAGTTCGGGGCGCTGGGCCAGCAGCGGCAGCACTTCCTGGCCGATCTCCTGCAGCATGCTGCTGGAATCACCCACCAGCTGCACCTGCACGCCCTGGTTGCCGTTGCCACCATCGCCACCCTGGTTGCCGACGAAGTAGTCGGTACGCGCCGACTTCGGCAGGCCCTTGCGGATCTCCTCCTGCAGCGCCTTGATGTCCTTGGCGTACTTCTCGTCGATGGTCACCGTGGTCGAGCTGCCTTCCTGCTCGCTGTACCAGGAATAGACCTGCTGCACGTGCAGGCGCTCGCGGTTCTGTTCCACCCAGGCTTCGACGCGGGCGACTTCCTCGGACATCTGCCGGTAGGTGTAGGCGCCCTTCCACATGTAGCCGATGAAGATGTCCTTGCCACCGCCGCCGCCGAACATGTCGACCTTGGTCAGCTTCATCGGCACCAGGCTGACCAGCACCACCAGCAGGATGCCGAGCAGGCTCCAGCCGCGATGGCGGAGCGACCAGTCCAGCAGGCACGCATAACGGCGCTGCAGGCGGGCGATGACACCGGTCTGCGAGTGCAGCAGCTTGGGGGTGGCCATGCGCGCGGACAGCATCGGGATCAGGCTGACCGCCACCAGCCACGAGGCCAGCAGCGAGACCGAGATGGTGATCGCGATCTGCGCCATGAAGATGCTGATGTTGTTGGTCTCGCCGAACAGGTTGGGCACGAACACGATGCAGTGGCACAGCGTGCCGGCGCTGAGTGCGATGGCCACGTTGCGGGTGCCGATGATCGAGGCCAGCCGCGGCTGCCCCGGCATGCGCTCGCGTTCCTGGTAGATGCTTTCCACCACGACCACGGCGTTGTCCACCAGCATGCCGACCGCCAGCAGCAGGCCCATCATGGTCAGGATGTTCAGCGTCACCCCGGCGAAGTACATGAAGCCCAGGGTGATGGTGAAGCAGATCGGGATCGCCAGCGTCACCATCAGGGTGGACGGCCAGTGGCGCAGGAAGAAGAACAGCACGGTGACCGACAGGATCAGGCCGACCGCGCCGGCCTCGGCCAGTTCCAGCAGCGAGGAGGTGACCGCCTTGCCCTGGTTGTCGATGACCTTGATCTGCACGTCGCGCATTGAATCCTGCGCGCGGATCGCCTCGACCTCGGCCAATGCAGCGCGCGAGACATCCACCAGGTTGGCGCTGCGTTCCTTGAAGATGTCCAGGCCGATGGCCGGGTTGCCGTCGAGGCGACGCCCGTAGTTCATCCGCGCCGGCTTCAGCCGCACCTCGGCGATGTCGCCCAGGCGCAGGCCCTTGGCGTTGATCACCAGGTCGCGCATTTCCTGCAGGTCGGTGATTTCGCCCACCGGCTGCACGCGCACGCGCTGGCCGTTGTCGTTGATCTGCCCGGCCGAGATCGAGAAGTTCAGCGTGCGCAGGCGGTCGCTGAGTTCGTTGATGCTCAGGCCGTGCGCGCTGAGCCGGTCGGGATCGATGGCGATCTCGACCTCGTTCGGCGGTGCGCCGGTGATGTCCACGCGTGCCACGCCCGGGATGCGCTCGATGCGCCGCTTGAACTCGCGGTCGAGCATGTCATAGGCGGAGGTCAGGTCGGTGGCACTGGCCAGGCGCACTTTCAGCACCGGCTGGTCGCTGCTGGACCACTTGAACACGTTGTAGCGCTGCAGGTCGTCGGGCAGGTCGCTGCGGATCGCATCGATGCGCTCGCGGGCATCGGAGGCGGCGATCGCGATGTCGCGGTCCCAGTCGCTGAACTCGATGAAGATCGAGGCCGCTTCCGAAGTGGCCTGCGAGCGCATGCGCTTGATGCCGGTCATCGTCGCCAGCGATTCCTCCACCGGGCGGATGATGGTCCGCTCGACCTCTTCCGGGGTCGAGCCGGTGTACGGGATCTGCACGAACAGGAACGGCGCGGAGATGTCCGGCAGCGCTTCCAGCGGCAGCCGGAACGAGGCGATCAGACCCACCACCACCAACGACACAAAACACATGATGGTGGTGACCGGGCGGCGGATGGAGAACTCGGCGACGCTCATGCCGGTTCCTCCGCGCCGCCACTGTGGCCACCCTCGGCCGCGTGCAGGCCTTCACCGGCATGCTTGCGGCCACGCTCGCGGTAGTAGGCATCACCGCGGCGGTCCATCAGGTCGTAGACCACCGGGATGACCAGCAGGGTCAGCAGGGTCGACACCAGCAGGCCGCCAATGACCGTGATCGCCATCGGCGCGCGCACTTCGGCGCCCTCGCCCATCGCCACCGCCAGCGGCAGGAAGCCGAACAGCGTGCACAGGGTGGTCATGATGATCGGCCGCAGGCGCGAACGTGCACCTTCCACCAGCGCCTCGTGCTTGGCCACGCCGGCCTCGCGCAGCTGGTTGACCTTGTCGATCAGGATGATCGCGTTCTTGGTGACCAGGCCGACCAGCAGGATCAGGCCGATGAACACCACCACCGAGATCGGCTTGCCGGTCAGCATCAGCGCCAGGATCGCGCCGACCAGGGCCAGCGGAATGGTGAACAGGATGACGAACGGATGCAGCAGCGATTCGAACTGCGAAGCCATCACCAGGTAGACCAGGAAGATGGCCAGGCCGAAGGCGAAGATCAGCGACGTGGCGGCCTGTGCCAGCTCCTCGCCCTGGCCACCGATGTGCAGGCCGACGCCGGCACCCAGCGGCTGCTCGGCCACCATCTGCTGCACTTCGCGCATGGCCGCGCCCAGGTCGATGTCGCGCAGGTTGGCCGAGACCACCGCCACGCGGGTCTGGTCGGCGCGATGGATCTCGCTGGGGCCGGTGGTGGCGACCACGTCGGCCACCGCATCCAGGGTGACCGGGCGACTGCTGCCCGGGTTCACGATCAGCCGGCGGATGCTGTCCACGCTGGCGCGGTCGCCTTCCTGCGCACGCACCAGCACGTCGATCTTGCGGTCGCGGAAGCTGTAGCGGGTGGCCACGTCGCCACGCACCTTCTTCACCACCACATCGGCGATCTGGCGGGTGGTCAGGCCCAGCGCACCGGCACGCTCCTGGTCGAAGCGGATCTGGATTTCCGGGAAGCCCTCTTCCACCGTCGACTTCACGTCGGCGTAGTGCGCATTGCCGCGCAGCAGCGCGGCCAGGCGCTGGCCAGCTTGCTCAAGGGTGGCCATGTCCTGGCCGCGCAGCTCGATTTCCAGCGGCGTGGAGAAGCTGAACAGTGCCGGCCGCGCGAAGTCGACCTGCGCACCGGGGTGCTGGCCCATGGTGTCGCGCAGGCGCTCGGTGATGTCGGCCTCGGTGCGTGCGTTGCCGCCGCCTTCCATCACCACGGTCAGCTTGCCGATGTTCTCGCCGCTTTCGGTCGGGCTGGCATCCAGCCGCGTGCCGCTGCCGCTGACGCCGTACAGCGAGGCCACGCCTTCGCCATTGCCGTGGGCCAGCTGCAGCTCGCGCACCAGTGCGTCGGTCTGCTTCAGCGGGGTCCCGGCCGGCAGCTTCACCGTCATTTCGAAACGGTCCTGGGCCAGCTGTGGGATCAGGTCGGCACCGAGCATCGGCACCAGCGCCATGGTGCCGACAAAGGCCAGCGCAGCCATCGACAGCACCTTGCCCGGGTGCGCCAGCGCATTGGGCAGCAGGCGCAGGTAGCCGCGTTCGGCACCGGCATAGGGCTTCATCGCGATGTCGCTGGCCTTGCGCATGACCGGCCCGACCACCGCGACCACGCCGCGCCACACGCGCACCACCAGCCAGGCCAGGGCGAAGAAGCTCCAGCGCACGCCGGCCACGAAGCCACGACGGCCCAGCGCGACCGGCTTCTGCCAGCGGCTTTCCGGACGCCACGCTTCGGCGGCGGCTTCTTCCGGGAAGGCCAGCGGCGGCCGGCCCTTCAGCGAGCTGAGCATGGGGATCAGGGTCATCGACACCAGCAGCGAGATCGCGATGGCGATGGCCACGGTCAGCGCCTGGTCGCGGAACAGCTGGCCGGCGATGCCATCGACGAACACCAGCGGCAGGAACACCGCGATGGTGGTCAGGGTGGAGGCGACCACCGCCATGCTGACTTCGCGGGTGCCGACGATGGCCGCCTGCAGGATGCCCAGGCCGCGTTCGCGCGCCTTGGCGATGCTTTCCAGCACCACGATCGAGTCATCCACCACCAGGCCGGTGGCCAGCGCCAGGCCGCCCAGCGACATCACGTTCAAGCTCAGGCCGAGCTGGCCCATGAAGAAGAACGTGGCGATGATCGAGACCGGCAGCGACAGGCTGATCACGAAGGTGGACCAGCCATCGCGCAGGAACAGGAAGATGATCAGGATGGCCAGCAGGCCACCGATCACCGCATCCTTCTTGACGTCACTGATGGCGTGTTCGATGAAGCGCGACTGGTCCTCGATGGTGGTCAGTTCGGCATCGCCGGGGAAGGTGGCCTTGATCTGCTCCAGGCGCTTGCGCAGCGCCTCGGCGGTGGCCACGGTATTGGCGTCGCCTTCCTTGTAGATCGCCAGCTCGACTGATTCCTTGCCGCCCAGGCGGATGATCGCTTCGCGCTCCTTGTAGCCCTGGCGCACGGTGGCCACGTCCTTCAGGCGTACCGGCACGCCGTTGGCGACCACGCTGGAACCACCACCGGACGAGGCACTCTGCGCCGCCGACGCCGCAGCGACTGCCGCAGCCGAGCCGGTGGATGCGGCGATGTTGAACATCTGCTGCAGGGCCGAATCGGCCGCGCTGCCGTTGGACGACTGGGTAGTGACCAGCAGGTTGCGGATCTCTTCCAGATCGGCGAACTGGTTGACGGTACGCACCAGGAAGCGCTGCGAGCCCTCCTCCAGGCGGCCGCCGGAGATGTTGATGTTCTCTTCCTTCAACCGCTTGATGACGGTGTCGATCGGCAGGTTGAGCTGGGCCAGCTTCTGCTGGTCGATGTCCACCTGGATCTCATCCTCCAGGCCACCGCCCACCTTCACCGCGGCCACGCCGGTCACCGGCTCCAGCTTCTTCTTCAGGTCTTCGTCGGCATAGCGGCGCAGGCCGGTCAGTTCGCGGATCGCGTCTTCATCGCTGGCCGGGGTGGCCTTGGTCGACAGCACCAGGCGCATGATCGGCTCGGTGGACGGATTGAAGCGCAGCAGCACCGGGGCCGTGGCCTCCAGCGGCAGGTTCAGCGCTTCCATCTTGTCGCGCACCTCCAGGCTGGCCTGGTCCATATTGGTACCCCAGGCGAACTCGAGCACGACATCGCTCTGCCCCGTGCGCGAGACCGACTTCAGCTTGCGCAGGTTCTTGACCACGCCCACGGCTTCTTCCACCGGCTGGGTGATCAGGCTTTCGATTTCGGTGGGTGCCGCACCGGTGTATTCGGTGCGCACGGTCAGCGTGGGATAGCTCAGGTCGGGCAGCAGGTTGACCTTGAGGTTGTTCAGCGCGATCAGGCCGAACAGCAGCAGCGTGACCGTGCACATGGCGATGGTGACGCGGCGGCGGGTGGCGAATTCCACCAGCCCACCGCGCATGCCGGCAGCGGCGCCGTCGCCGGCCGGCGAGGCACCGTGGTCGTGTCCCGGGCCGCTCATTGCTGGCTCCCGGCCTTGTCTGCGGGCGTCGCCTTGGCGGCCACGGTGGCCGGCTTGGCCTTGGCCGCCTTGGGATCGGCGATGACCTGCACAGCGGTGCCGTCACGCAGGGCGACCTTGCCGGCGGTGACGATCTGGTCACCCGCGGACAGGCCTTCGCGGATCTCCACCCACGGGCCTTCGGCATAGCCCAGCTTGACCGGCACGCGGGCCACCTTGCCTTCGCGCACGCGGAACACGGCCGGCTCGCCATCGTCCAGCAGGGCCAGGCGCGGCACCACCAGCGCGTCGGCGCGATGGTCGTAGTCGATGCGGATGCGTCCGAACATGCCCGGCTGCAGTGCGTGCTCGGTGCCGTTGAAGGCGCTGACCACGCGGAAGGTGCCGCTGCCCGAATCGACCACCGGGGCGATGCGGTCCACCGTGCCGGTGAAGCTCTTGCCCGGCAGTGCGTCGGCCGACAGCACGACCGGCTGGCCGGCGCGCAGGGTGGCCAGTTCGCGCTCGGGCACGTTGAGGGTGGCCTCCAGCTGCGAGTTGTCGACGATGCGGAAGATCGGCGTGTTGATCTGCACGAAGTTGCCGGTCTTGATCGACCGCGAGGCGATCACCCCGGAAATCGGCGCCACCACCGTGGTGTAGGACAGTTCCAGCGTGGCCAGGCGGTACTGCGCGCGCATGTTTTCCAGGTCGTAGCGCAGCTGGTCGACGTCGGAAGCACTGACCATCTGCTGGCCGACCAGCTTCTGTGCGCGCTGGTAGTTGTTTTCCAGCTTGCGCATCTGCGCCTCGCTCTGTGCCACGGCCAGACGCGCGCGGTCCGGGTCCAGGCGCACCAGCGGCTGGCCAGCGGTGACCCGCTGGCCCTCCTCGACCAGCACGGCCAGGGCCACGCCGGAGGTCTTGGCCACCACCTGCGATTCGGCGCGCGGCTCCAGTGCGGCGGTGCCGGTGTAGCTGGCGGCCACCGCGCGGTGGCTGGCCACGGCTACTTCCACCGGCACGGCGTCGACCTTCTTCTCGTCCTTGGTTTCAGCCGCCTTGGCGTCGGCGCTGGGGCCGGCAGCGCAGCCGCCCAGCAGCAGGGAGGTGGAAATCAGCAGGGCAGCGGCACAGAGTCCAGTGCGGCGGCCGGGCAGGAAGGTTGGGTGCGACATCGTCAGATCCCTGGAGGATGCGTGGGCAGGTGTGGTAGCAAAGTAATGCACCACTTCACGGCAACACCATATCCCAAAGGTCATGGTGCCTTCACGCCGCTGGTCGGCCCGCCCCCATTTCAGCTAGATGAAACCTGAGGCTATACTCGGGTCGTTCCGTACCCCACGCCGGAACGACCAGACCCGTATCCCCGGATAACGACATCATGCGCCCGCAGCCGCTCGCCGCTTGTCTCGCTCTGGCCGTCCTCCTGCCCCTCGGGGCCGCCGCACAGCCCGCTCCTGCTCCTGCAGCACCCGCCCCGGCTTCTGCCCCGGCCACCCCGCCCGCTGCCGCCGCTCCGGCCGGCAACTTCGACAATGGCCGGGTGCTCGCCTATACCTGCCAGGGCTGCCACGGCATCACCGGTTACAAGAACGCGTACCCCAGCTACCGGGTACCGAAGATCGGTGGCCAGACCCAGCAGTACCTGACCCAGGCCCTGACCGAATACCGCCAGGGCAAGCGCCGGCATCCGACGATGCAGGCGCAGTCGATGAGTTTCAGCGAACAGGAGATCGCCGATCTCGCTGTTTACCTGTCCACCGTCAAGTAAGGCCCGCCCATGTCGAAAGCCGCGCACACGATGCGTCACGCCATCGCCCTGTCCGTTGCCCTGCTGCTGGCGGCCTGCTCGCAGTCGCAGGTGGAAAGCAGTGAGAAGTCGGCCGGCGACCCCGGCCACGCCAGTGGCGAACACGGTTCGTCCTCCTCGGCCGGCCTGCCGCCGGGCCGCGAGGCCGCCGGTGAAGCCCGGGCCAAGGTGAAGGGAAAAGCGACCAACCAGAGCTGCATTGATTGCCACGGTGCCGACGGCAATGCGCCGATCGACCCGACCTACCCCAAGCTGGGTGGGCAGTATGGCGATTACCTGGCCCATGCCCTGCAGGCCTACCGTGCCGGCGACCGCCAGCACGCGTTGATGACCCCGCAGGCGAAGGATCTGAGCGACCAGGACATTGCCGACCTGGCCGCGTACTTCGGCAGCCGGCCGAGCCAGCTGCGGGATCTGCACGGGGTGAAGTGACCCCGGCATTCCGGTGGGTGCGGACCGTTGGTCCGCACTGATGGATCAACCCTCCACGCATGGCGTGGATCTACCCGGTAGCGCCGGGCCATGCCCGGCGGAATGCAGGAGCGCCGCGCTGCGCGCTCGCGGGGCATGGCCCCGCGCTACCCGCATCCCGCGTCGCCAATGCGTCCCGGTAGGTGCGGACCGTTGGTCCGCACGCATCCCGCGCAATCAGCCTTCCAGCTCTTCCCAGCGCGCGTACGCCGCATCCAGCTCGGCCTGGACCTTGGCCAGCTGCTGGGTGTGCGCGGTCACTTCGGCGCTGCTGCGGGTGTAGAACGACGGGTCGTTCATCGCCGCGGTCAGGCCTTCCACGTCGCCTTCCAGCTTTTCGATGGTCTTGGGCAGCTGTTCCAGCTCGCGCGCTTCCTTGTAGGCCAGCTTGCGCTTGGGCGCGGCCGGGGCCGCCGCCGCAGCAGCGGCCGGTGCAGCAGCAGCCGGCTTGACCACCGGCGCCGCCGCAGGCGCGGCCACGCTGGCGGCATAGCGCTGCCAGTCGGTGTAGCCACCCACGTACTCACCGATCACGCCGTCGCCTTCCATCACCAGCGTGGAGGTCACCACGTTGTCGATGAAGTCACGATCGTGGCTGACCAGCAGCAACGTGCCGGTGTAGTCACCCAGCAGCTCTTCCAGCAGCTCCAGGGTTTCCACGTCGAGGTCGTTGGTCGGTTCGTCCATCACCAGCAGGTTGGACGGCTGCGCGAACAGCTTGGCCAGCAGCAGGCGGTTGCGCTCACCACCGGACAGGCGGGTGATCGGCGCGCGCGCACGCTCGGGGGTGAACATGAAGTCCTGCAGGTAGGCATGCACGTGCTTGCGCTTGCCGTTGAACTCGAGGAAATCACGGCCTTCGGCCACGTTCTCGATCGCGCTCCAGTCTTCGCGCAGTACCGCACGGTACTGGTCGAAATAGGCGATCTGCAGGTTGGTGCCGGCGTTGACCTCACCCTTCTGCGGCTGCAGTTCGCCCAGCAGCAGCTTCAGCAGCGTGGTCTTGCCGCTGCCGTTGGGGCCGATCAGGCCGATGCGGTCGCCACGCAGGATGGTGGTGGTGAAGTCACGGACCATGGTGCGCTCGCCGAAGGCGAACGAAATGTCCTTGACGTCGATGACCTTCTTGCCGGAGCTGACGCCCTGTGCGGCTTCCATCTTGACGTTGCCGCTGAGTTCGCGGCGCTGCGAACGCTCGTTGCGCATCGCCTTCAGGCGGCGTACGCGGCCTTCGTCGCGGGTGCGGCGGGCCTTGATGCCCTGCCGGATCCAGACTTCTTCCTGCGCCAGCAGCTTGTCGAAGCGGGCGTTTTCCTGCGCTTGTGCGTTCAGGCGTTCCTCGCGGCGGCGCTCGTAGTTGGCCCAGTCGCCCGGCCAGCTGGTGACCTGGCCGCGGTCGATCTCGACGATGCGGGTGGCCAGCGCGCGCAGGAAGCGGCGGTCATGGGTGACGAACACCACGCTGCCGCTCCAGCCCTTGAGGAAGGCTTCCAGCCAGTCGATGGCCTCGATGTCGAGGTGGTTGGTCGGTTCGTCCAGCAGCAGCACGTCAGGGCTGGACACCAGCGCGCGGGCCAGCAGCACGCGGCGCTTCATGCCGCCGGACAGGCGGCCGAACTCGGCCTCGCCGTCCAGGTCGAGCTTGGTCAGGGTTTCGCTGACGCGCTGGTCCAGGCCCCAGCCGTTGGCGGCGTCGATCTTGGCCTGGACGTTGCCCAGGGCTTCGCCGTCGAAGACCTCGGCATGGCTGAGGTGGTGGAATTCGGCCAGCCACTGGCCCAGTTCGCCCAGGCCATCGGCCACGACGTCGAACACCGAGCCGGCGGCGCCATGCGGCACTTCCTGCTCCAGGCGGGTCACGCGGACGCCCTGCTGCACGCGGACTTCGCCGTCATCGGGCTTGTGGTCGCCGGACAGCAGCTTGAGCAGGGTGGATTTGCCGGCGCCGTTGCGGCCGATCAGGGCGATGCGTTCGCCCGGCTCGATCGACAGTTCGGCCTTTTCCAGCAACAACGGGCCGCCGACGCTGAAGTCGACGTTCTGTAGGGTAATCAGAGGCATCCCGCTATTGTACGGGTTGGCGGGCCCGCCGGGCGGCGGCAGCGAATAGCGCCAAGTCAACGTCATCCACGCATGGCGTGGATCTACTGGATCGCGCGTGGTGGATCCACGCCACGCGTGGATGCGGCCCACCCCCGGTAAATCCACGCCATGCGTGGATGGACCCATCCGTGCGGACCAGCGGTCCGCACCCACCGATGGCGATGCCCGGTAGATCCACGCCATGCGTGGATGAAGGGCCCGCAGCAGGCTCCGGCCCCGCACGCAGGTACAATGTGCCATGACTGACTTTTCGACCCTGCCGCTGAGCCCGGCCCTGCAGCCCGGCCTGGACGCCCTCGGCTACACCACCCTTACGCCGATCCAGGCGCAGAGCCTGCCGGCGATCCTCGATCGCCGCGATGTGATCGCACAGGCGCCGACCGGCAGCGGCAAGACCGCCGCCTTCGGCCTGGGCCTGCTGCAGGCCATCGATCCCAGCCTGATCCGCGTGCAGGCGCTGGTGCTGTGCCCGACCCGCGAGCTGGCCGACCAGGTCGCCAAGCAGATCCGCAAGCTGGCCACCGGCATCCCCAACCTGAAGCTGCTGCTGCTGGTCGGTGGCGTGCCGCTGGGCCCGCAGCTGGCCTCACTGGAAGGCCACGATCCGCACGTGGTGGTCGGCACCCCCGGCCGCGTGCAGGAACTGGCCCGCAAGCGTGCCCTGAACCTGGGCGCGGTGCGCACCCTGGTGCTGGACGAAGCCGACCGCATGCTGGACATGGGCTTTGAAGAGCCGATCCGCGAGATTGCCGGCCGCACCCACAAGGACCGGCAGAGCCTGCTGTTCTCGGCCACCTTCCCTGACAGCATCCGCGAGATCGCCCGCGACCTGCTGCGCGATGCGCTGGAAGTGACCGTGGAAGGCGCCGACCAGGCCCCGGCCATCCGCCACCTGTTCTGCGAAGTGGAACCGGCGCACCGGCAGAAGGCGCTGGCCGGCCTGCTGCTGAAGTACACGCCCGAATCGGCGGTGGTGTTCTGCAACACCCGCAAGGACGTGGACGAGGTCGCCAACTCGCTGCAGCAGTTTGGCTTCTCGGCGCTGGCCCTGCATGGCGACATGGAGCAGCGCGACCGCGAGGAAGTGCTGCTCCGCCTGGCCAACCGCAGCTGCAACGTGCTGGTGGCCAGCGACGTGGCCGCGCGCGGGCTGGACGTGGAAGAGCTGGCGGCGGTGATCAACTACGAGCTGCCCACCGACGTGGAGAGCTACCAGCACCGCGTGGGCCGTACCGGCCGCGCCGGTGCCAGCGGCCTGGCGATCAGCCTGGTGGCCGGTCGTGAAAAGACCCGCGCCGAGGCCGTCGAAGCCCATCTGGGCCAGCCGCTGGACTGGCAGAAGACGCCGCTGGCGACCTCGCGCCCGGCCGAGCTGCCGCAGGCGGCGATGCGCACCCTGCGCATCGATGGTGGCAAGACCGACAAGCTGCGCCCGGGCGACATCCTCGGCGCACTGACCGGCGATGCCGGCCTGTCGGGCAAGCACATCGGCAAGATCGCGATCTTCCCGACCCGCTCCTACGTGGCCATCGCCCGTGAGCAGGTCAACAAGGCGGTGGCGAAGCTGGAAGCCGGCAAGATCAAGGGCCGCCGCTTCCGCGTGCGGATGATGTGACGGTCAAGGTCTCCGCCGGGCCATGCCCGGCGAAGCAATCAGAACACCAGTTCGGTGTGCAGCGGCAGATCCGCTTCCCAGCGGGCGCGGCCACCCAGGCCGTCCAGCTCGACCAGCACGCCGGCGCCGACCACTTCAACGCCCAGGCGGCGCACCAGCGACAGCGCGGCACCCAGGGTGCCGCCGGTGGCCAGCACGTCATCGATGATGGCCACGCGCGCGCCGGCCGGCAGCGCGTCGGCATGCACTTCGATGCAGTCGCTGCGGTATTCCAGGGTGTATTCCTCGCGCAGCACCTTGCCCGGCAGCTTGCCCGGCTTGCGCACCGGCACGAAGCCCACGCCCAGTTCCAGCGCCATGGCGGCGCCCAGGATGAAACCACGCGATTCGATGCCGACGATGGCGTCCAGCTGCTGCCCGCGCCAGCGGTCGGCCATGGCCGTGATCGCGCCGCGGAAGTCTTCGCCGTGGGCGAGCAGCGGCATGATGTCCTTGAACAGGATGCCGGGCTTCGGGAAATCGGCGATATCGCGCAGGCGCGAGGCCCAGGCGGGGACGGCCACGGTGGCGTCGGTCATTGCAGCTACCAGCTTGTATGGCGGCATAGGGTAACCGGTTCGCCCCGGCGCTGCCCGTTCCCGGCACCACCGCGCCGCTGCGTTCCACCCATGGCCCCGCAGCATCACGCCAAAATCGCACACACGTGCGTTAATCGCCCTAACCGGTCATTCACCCCGCCTGCGTCATAAGCAGGCAGACGCCTGCCCGCCGCCATGGCCCGCAGCCGCCCGGGATGCCGACGGCCCCCGCCACGCTTGGCGCGCGCGGGGCTTTCCCGCCTCCGCGCGGGTTTTTCGCAATGAGGTTCATGCAACGTGGACGAGACGACGAAAGTTCCGGCCCTGTGCCGTGTGCTGGTGGTCCTGCTCGGCATCCTGGTGACTCTGTTCGGCCTGGCTCTGCTGGTCGGTGGTGTTCGCCTGGTAATGCTGGGGGGCAGTTGGTATTTCCTGCTGATGGGTGCGGTTTCGGCCGTGGCCGGCGTACTGCTGGTGATGCGCCGGCCGAACGGTGCGCTGCTGTACGGCCTGGCCTTCGTGGCCACGCTGGTGTGGGCATTGGTGGATGCAGGCTGGGAGTTCTGGCCGCTGGTCTCGCGCCTGGTGATGCCGGCCGTGCTGGCCCTGCTTTTTGCACTGGCCTGGCCGGTACTGCGCCGCAGCCGCGGCCAGGTCGCCGGCCGTGGCGCCTACGGCGTGGCCGCGGTGCTGCTGGTCGGCCTGCTGGGCACGGCCTTCTCCGCCTTCCAGCCGCGTCCGGTGCAGACCGCACAGGGCACGACGCCGCCGGTGGTGCCGGTGGCCAAGGGCGCTGAGCAGCGCGACTGGATGCACTGGGGCAACACCACCGCCGGCACCCGCTTCGCCGCGCTGGACCAGATCACCCCGGCCAACGTGAAGGAACTGCGGGTCGCCTGGACCGCGCACACCGGCGACGTGCCGGAAAGCAACGGCTTCGGTGCCGAGGACCAGAACACCCCGCTGCAGATCGGCGACACCCTGTACCTGTGCACCCCGCACAACCAGGTCATCGCCATCGACGCCGATTCCGGCAAGCAGCGCTGGGCCTTCGATCCCAAGGCCACCGCGCCGAACTGGCAGCGCTGCCGTGGCCTGGGCTACTTCGATGCGACCACGGCACCGGCAGCGGCAACGACGGCTGCGCCGGCACCCGCGCCGCAGCCGGCCACCGACACTGCCAGCGCCGGCCCGGCCCTGTGCGAAAAGCGCATCCTGATGACCTCCATCGATGCGCGCCTGTTCGCGCTGGATGCGAAGACCGGCGCGCTGTGCCCGGACTTCGGCAGCAACGGCGTGGTCGACCTGAAGACCGGCATGGGCGAGATCAAGCCCGGCTTCTACACCCTCACCGCCGCGCCGCTGGTGGCCGGCGATCTGATCGTGGTCGGCGGCCGTGTGGCCGACAACATCGAAGTGGGTGAACCGTCCGGCGTGGTGCGTGCGTACAACGTGCGTACCGGCGCGCTGGCCTGGGTCTGGGACCTGTCGAAGGAAACCCCGGACGTGCCGCTGGATCCGTCGATCCACTACACGCGCGCCACGCCGAACGTGTGGACCTCGATGGCCTACGACCCGCAGCTGGGCCTGGTCTACTTGCCCACCGGCAACACCACGCCGGACCAGTGGGCCGGCGAGCGCACCCCGCAGGATGACAAGTACAGCTCGGCCGTGGTCGCGCTGGAGGTCGCCACCGGCAAGGAGCGCTGGGTCTACCAGACCGTGCACCACGATCTGTGGGATTACGATCTGCCGGCGCAGCCGACCCTGACCGACGTGCCCGACGGCAAGGGCGGCACCTTGCCGGCTCTGCTGCAGATCACCAAGGCCGGGCAGATCTTCATGCTCAACCGCCAGACCGGCGTGCCGATCAGCGAAGTGCGCAACATCCCGGCACCGCAGGGCAATGCCGAAGGCGAACGCTATGCCGCGACCCAGCCGCTGTCGGTGGGCCTGCCGCAGATCGGCGCGCAGACGCTGACCGAGTCGGACATGTGGGGTGCGACCCCGATCGACCAGATGCTGTGCCGCATCCAGTTCAAGCAGTTCCGCTACGACGGCATGTACACGCCGCCGGGCGAAGACCTCGCGCTGCAGTGGCCGGGTTCGCTGGGTGGCATGAACTGGGGCAGCGCCTCGGTCGACCCGACCACCGGCTACCTGTTCATCAATGACATGCGCCTGGGCCTGTGGACCAAGCTGATCCCGCGTGCACAGATGACCAGCGGCGCCGGTGGCGTGGAAATGGGTGCGGCCTCGCAGACCGGTACGCCGTACGGCTCGCTGCGCGACCGCTTCCTGTCCAAGCTGGGCATCCCCTGCCAGAAGCCGCCGTTCGGCACGATGTCGGCCATCAACCTGGCCACCCGCCAGCTGGTCTGGCAGGTGCCGGTGGGCACGGTGAAGGACACCGGGCCGATGGGGATCAAGATGGGCCTGCCGATTCCGATCGGCATGCCGACCCTGGGCGGTTCGCTGTCCACGCAGTCGGGCCTGCTGTTCTTCGCCGGTACGCAGGATTACTACCTGCGCGCCTACGACAGCCGCACCGGTGAGGAAGTGTGGAAGGCGCGCATGCCGGTCGGCAGCCAGGGCACGCCGATGACCTATGTCTCGCCGAAGACCGGCCGCCAGTACGTGGTGATTTCCGCCGGTGGCGCTCGCCAGTCGCCGGACCGTGGCGACTACGTGATCGCCTACGCGCTGCCCGAGCGCAAGTAAGCCGTGCCACGCGGCGCAGCCTGCATGGCTGCGCCGCGTGGGTACCGGTTGCCGGTTCCAGCGCTTACCATGCAAGGTCGAACCTGATGAAAGCTGCTGCCATGCCTGCCGTTCCTCCCAGCCGTCGCCCCAAGCGCCCGCCTGCGCCACCGCAGGATCGTGGCCTGGCCCATGAGCTGATGCAGCAGATCCAGGACAACCAGGGCGATCCGGATTTCATGACCTCGCTCGGCCGCGGCCTGGCC
This sequence comes from Stenotrophomonas sp. STEN087, assembly GCF_056759115.1. Classification (NCBI taxonomy): domain Bacteria; kingdom Pseudomonadati; phylum Pseudomonadota; class Gammaproteobacteria; order Lysobacterales; family Lysobacteraceae; genus Stenotrophomonas; species Stenotrophomonas sp. STEN087. The sequence continues at coordinate 16,489 of NZ_JBRRCR010000062.1, forward strand.
GTGCTGAGCGTGTTCTCGCAGCACCCGCGCGAAGTGACGATGTCGCAGATCAGCACCGATACGGGCATCTCGCGCGCAGCGGTACGGCGCGTGCTGTACACGCTGGAAAAGTTGGGTTACGTCGGCGAACAGGGCCGTGGCTTCGTGCTGCTGCCGCGCGTGCTGGGCATGGGCGGCGCCTATGTCGCCTCGTCGTCGATGACGGCGGCCGCACAGCCGGTGCTGGATGCCCTGCGCGATGACGTGCACGAATCCTGCTCGCTGGGCGTGCTCGACGGCGATGACATCCTGTACGTGGCGCGCGCGGAAACCGTGCGCATCATGTCGATCGGCCTGCGTGCGGGCAGCCGCCTGCCGGCGTACTGCACCTCGATGGGCCGCGTGCTGCTGTCGGCGCTGCCGCGCGACACGCTGGAAGGCTATCTGGAACGCAATCCGCTGCGGCCGCGCACCGAACGCACGGTCACCCGCATGGACGATTTCCTCGACCTGCTGGAAAAGGTGCGCCGCGAAGGCGTCTCGCTGGTCGACCAGGAACTGGAGATCGGCCTGCGCTCGATCGCCGTGCCGGTGCATTCGCGCAGCGGCGAGGTGGTGGCCGCGCTGAACATCGGCACCCAGGCGGGCCGCATCGGCCTGGGCGTGATGCAGACCCAGCTGCTGCCGCGCCTGCGCGAGGCGGCGCAGCGCTTGGGTATGTTGTTGAATTGAGCTGAGCACGGGGGTCGGATCCCTTTGCAACGCAAAGGGCTCTGACCCCGTACGGCGACCCTGCGACCTGGGGTCAGAGCCCTTTCCTTCGGAAAGGGATCCGACCCCGGCGTCAGCGCTCCGAAGCCTGCTCTTCCAGGATCGGCTTGGCCAGCGCGAACGCGTGATTGGCCGCCGGCACGCCGCAGTAGATCGCCGCCTGCAGCAGCACTTCCTTGATCTCCTCCGGCGTCACCCCGTTGTTGCGGGCGGCGCGGATGTGCAGCTTGAATTCCTCGTCATGGCCCAGCGCCACCATCATCACGATGGTCAGCAGCGAGCGCGTGTGCCGCGGCAGTCCCTCGCGGGTCCACACCGTGCCCCATGCCGTGCGGGTGATGAAATCCTGGAATTCAGTCGTGAATTCCGTGCGCGCCTGCAGCGAGCGGTCGACATGCGCCTCGCCCAGCACCTGGCGGCGCACCGCAAGGCCGGCTTCGTAGCGTTCCTGTTCGTCCATCGTCGTCATCCTGTTGAGTGATTCAGTGCGGCGCGGAAAGATGCGCGGCCAGTGCGTCAGTGAACGCCTGCGGCGATTCCAGGTTGCAGATGTGGCGGCCTGCTACAGCGGCATAACGCCCCTGCGCTACGCCCTCGGCGATCGCCTGCAGCTCGGCCGGCACGCAGACCGGATCGTCATCACCGGCAATGGCCAGCAGCGGCACGCCGATCCGGCCCAGCACATCACGGAAGTCGGCGGTGCCCACCGCGTTGCAACAACCGGCGTAGCCTTCGACGCTGGTGGCGAGGAAACGCTGCAGGATGTCCTCTACCTGGCTGGCATGGGTCTGTGCGAAGCCGGCGGTGAACCAGCGCTCGCGGGTGCCATCCACCAGCGGCAGCAGGCCATCGTGCTGGACCTGGGCGATGCGCGCCTGCCAGCCGTCCAGCGTGCCGATCTTCGCCGCGGTAGCGGCCACGGTGAGCGTACGCAGGCGGTTGCCGGCGTGCACGCCCAGCCACTGCCCGGTCAGGCCGCCAATCGACAGGCCGCAGAAGTGGCTGCGCTCGATGCCGAGGTGATCCCACAGGGCCAGCACGTCGGCGCCCAGCTCGGCCACGGTGTACAGCCCCGGCGGCGCACTGGACTGGCCATGGCCACGACGGTCATAGCGCAGGATGCGGTACTGCGAGGCCAGTGCATCCACCTGCGGCTGCCACATGCCCAGGTCGGTACCGAGCGAGTTGCAGAAGGTCAGCCACGGGCCATCGGCGCGGCCTTCGGTCTGGTAATGCAGGCGATGCTGCGGAAGGTCGAGGAAGGACATGGGGGCTCCAGCGTTGAACGTTGGGATCAGCCGCGCGCGAGCACGCGGTCGATCCAGGTATCGGCCATGCCGCGCCAGCTGTCGGCGGCGAACAGGGCATCCAGTTGTGCGGGCGACAGCTGCGCGGTGACCTCCGGCGTCTGCGCCAGCACTTCGCGCAGGTGCAGCGACTGCGCCAGCGCCTGCTTGGCCGCCTGCTCCACCAGCGCATGTGCGGCCGGCTTGCCGATGCGCTCACCCAGGATGACTGCCACGGCTTCGGCATAGAGCAGGCCACCATGGCTGTCCAGGTGCAGGCGCATGCGTTCGCGGTCCAGCTGCAGGCCCTGCACCACCACGGTCACCTGGGCCAGGCTGCCGGCGCACAGGCGCACGATCTCCGGCACCGCGTCCCACTCGGCATGCCACTGCCCGGCCGCGCGCTCGTGCGGCTGCGGCATGGCACTGAACAGCGTCGACAGCAGGCCCGGCACGCGCGTGGCCGCGGCGATGGCCGCCACGCAGCCGACCGGGTTGCGCTTGTGCGGCATCGCCGAGGAACCACCCTTGCCCTCGCCCGCCGGCTCGAAGGCTTCAGCAACTTCCGACTGCATCAGCAGCACGATGTCGGTGGCGATCTTGCCCAGGCTGCCGGTCAGCAGCGCGAACACGCTGCCGAACTCGGCGATGCGGTCACGCGCGGTGTGCCAGGGCAGCGCCGGCAACGGCAGCTGCAGCTCGGCGGCCAGCGCTTCGGCCACGTCCAGCCCGCGCGTCTGCAGCGAGGCCAGCGTACCGGCGGCACCGCCGAACTGCAGCACCAGGGTGTCTTCGGCCAGCGCATCGAGGCGCCGCTGGCTGCGCTGCAGGGCATCGAGCCAACCGGCGGCCTTCAGGCCAAAGGTGACCGGTACCGCCTGCTGCAGCAGCGTGCGCCCAGGCAGGCCGGTGCCGCGCTCGGCCTCGGCCAGCCGCGCCAGCGCGGTACACAGCAGTTGCAGGCGCGCCTGCACGTGGCTGACCGCCGCGCGCAGCTGCAGCATCGCGCCGCTGTCGATGATGTCCTGACTGGTCGCGCCCCAGTGCACCCAGCGCGCGGCTTCGGCGTCGCTCGCTTTGACCTGTGCGGTGAGTGCCTTGACCAGTGGAATGGCCGGATTCCCAGCCAGTGCGGTCGCCGCCGACAACGCGGGAATCGCATACAGATCGGCGCTGCACGCCGCTTCGATCGGGGCAAGCGCAGCGGCGGGGATCACCCCGCACTGCACCTGCGCGCGCGCCAGTGCGCGTTCGACATCCAGCATCGCCTGCAGGCGTGCTTCATCACTGAACACGGCGTCGACGGCGGGGTCGCCGAACAGACCGCCCAGCAGCGTTGGGGAGTGGCTCATCGGTGCAGTCCATCCTGGGTGGCCACAGCTTACCCGCGCCCGCTGCACGCGGGCGTGGAGTGGCCGGAAGGCGCGTTGGCCGCGCCGCGATCAGTAAGCGAAGAACACCGTCTCGTCCGGGCCCTGCATGCGCACGTTCCAGTGGTACAGGCCCTTGCCCTGCGCCTGTGCGACCAGGGTGTGGCGGCGCTCGGCGGGCACCAGCGCGAGGATGCCATCCTCGCCGTTGCCGGCTTCATCACTGAAGTAGATGCGGCCACGGGTGGCCTGCAGCAGGCCGCGCATGAATACCAGCACCACCAGGTGCGGTGCCTGCGGCTCGCCACGCAGGCCCGGCACGCGGCCCGGCTTGACGGTGGTGAAGGCGAAGCGGCCCTGGTCGTCGGTGGGCACACGGCCCCAGCCATCGAAGGCCGGATCGTGGTCATCACGGCGCGGGTCTTCGCCATGGGCGTAGATGCCCTGCGCGTCGGCCTGCCAGATTTCCAGCACGGCATCGGACACCGGCGTGCCATTGCCATCGAGTACCTGGCCCTGCACTTCGATGCGCTCGCCCTGCGCGGTGGCCGGGGCGATCTCGGTGCGGTACAGCGGTTCCAGGCCCAGGCGGTAGTACGGGCCCACGGTCTGCCACGGAGTGGATTGGAAACTCATGGTCTTACTCCCAGACGGTCATCTTGCGACCGCGCAGCACGATGTCGAAGCGGTAGCCGAGTGCGAATTCGTTGGCGGTGTTTTCCCAGTCGAACGAGGACACCATGCGCTCGCGCGCCTTGGCATCGTCCACGCAGTTGTAGATCGGGTCGAACGCCAGCAGCGGGTCGTTGGGGAAGTACATCTGCGTGACCAGGCGCTGGCCGATGCCATCGCCATGCAGCGAGAAATGGATGTGCGCCGGGCGCCAGGCGTTGTAGTGGTTGCGCCACGGGTACGCGCCGGGCTTGATGGTGGTGAACCGGTAGCGGCCTTCGCTGTCGGTCAGCACCTGGCCGGTGCCCTTGAAGTTCGGGTCCAGCGGCGCATCGTGCTGGTCGCCCTTGTGCAGGTAGCGGCCGGCGGCGTTGCACTGCCAGACCTCGACCACGGTGTTGCGCACCGGGCGGCCGTTCTCGTCCAGCACGCGGCCGCTGACGATGATGCGCTCGCCCTGCGGCTGGCCGGGGAAACCGGCGGTCAGGTCTGCGGCATGCTCACCCAGGGTGATGCGGTTGATGCTCGGGCCGGTCACTTCCGAGAGCGTCACCGGGATGGCGATCGGGTCGGTACCCGGGCCACGCAGCGCGGTGGAGGCATACGGCAGATGGATGCGCGGCGGCTGGCTGCCGGGGTACGGCTTGCGGTAGCCGCGCAGTTCGGTGGGATCGCTCATGGCGTACTCCTGTTGGCGAGCGGCCCGAAGGCCGCGGCTGTCTTGCAGATCATGGATACGGGGGAAGGCTTACACGCGCTCGATGGCCAGCGCCACGCCCTGCCCCACGCCGATGCACATCGTCGCCAGGCCGCGGCGGCCGCCACTGGCCTCCAGCTGGCGCAGCAGGGTCAGCGCCAGGCGCGCGCCACTCATGCCCAGCGGGTGGCCCAGGGCGATGGCGCCGCCGTTGGGGTTCACGTGCGCGGCATCGTCGGCCAGGCCGAGCTGGCGCATGCAGGCCAGGCCCTGCGAGGCGAACGCTTCATTCAGTTCGATGGCATCGAAATCGGTGATGGACAGGCCCAGCCGCGCCATCAGCTTCTGGCTGGCCGGCACCGGGCCCATGCCCATGATCGCCGGCTCGACGCCGGCGCTGGCGAAGCCGAGGATGCGCGCGCGCGGGGTCAGCCCCAGCGCCTTCACCTGCTCGCCCGAAGCGAGCAGCAATGCGGCGGCACCGTCGTTGATGCCCGAGGCGTTGCCCGCGGTGACCGTGCCCGGCTGGCGGAACAGCGGCTTCAGCTTGGCAAGCGCCTCGGCGGTGGTATCGCCGCGCGGATGTTCATCGCGGTCGACGGTCACGGTCTCGCCGCGCTTGCGGCCTGGCACGTCCACCGCCACGATCTCGCCGTCGAAGAAACCGCGCGCCTGCGCGGCGGCGGTGCGCTGCTGGCTGCGCAGGGCGAATGCATCCTGGTCCTCGCGGCTGATGCCGTAGCGCTCGGCCACGTTCTCGGCGGTCTGGCCCATGGTCTCCACGCCGTGCAGTTCGCGCAGGCGCGGGTTGATGAAGCGCCAGCCCATGGTGGTGTCTTCGATCTGCTGGTCGCGTGCGAACGGCGAAGTCGCCTTGCCCATCACGAACGGCGCGCGCGACATCGATTCAACGCCACCGGCAATGGCCAGGCCGAGTTCGCCGGCGGCGATGCCACGGGCAACGGTGCCGAGCGCATCCAGGCCCGAGCCACACAGGCGATTGATCGTGCTGCCCGGCACCGTCACCGGCAGGCCGGCCAGCAGCAGGCTCATGCGGGCAACGTTGCGGTTGTCTTCGCCGGCCTGGTTGGCACAGCCCAGGTAGACATCCTCGACCAGCGCCGGGTCCAGCTGCGGGTGGCGCGCCAGCAGCGCCTTCAGCGGGATCCAGCTTTTGACGTTGACGTTGATTCTGCAGGTGCAGGGCTGCAAGCCCTGCAGAGAAACCCCTACGAACTGCAGGAAAGCATCGAGCACCCGGCACGGTGATCCGCCCACGCCGGCCGCTTGCCGGCATAGTGCTCCAGCCCCGGCCGCGCCGTGTACGGATCACGCAGCACGTCCTGCAGCGCATGCACGCCGCCCAGATCGCCCTGCTCCGCCCGGTCGATCGCTTCCTGCGCCAGCCAGTTGCGCAGCACGTACAGCGGATTGGCCGCCGCCATCTTCGCCAGCCGCGCTTCCGCCGTCAGCGGATCGGCACGCAACCGCGCCGCGTACTCCTGCAGCCACTGCTGCAGCGGCGCCTGCACCGCCTGCCGGCGCGCGTCGTCGTAGTAGACCGCGTCCAGCACCCCGGCATCCGGCGCTGCAGCATCCACGCGCATCAGTGCGCGCCACGCCAGGGTCATGTCCATGCCGCCTTCCTGCAGCAGCTGCTGCCAGCGCAGGTACAGCTGCAGGTCTTCGTCATCGGCGGCAGCCAGGCCCAGCTTGGCGGCGGCATCGCGGCGCGTGCAGGCGACGAAAGTGGACTGGAACGCGGCCAGCCCCGCCTGCAGCGGCTGCACGTCGGCGAACAGCGGCGACAGCGCCTGCGCCAGCCGGTTGAGGTTCCAGTATGCGACCTGCGGCTGGGTGCCGAAACGGTAGCGGCGGCCCTGGGCGTCGGTGGTGTTGGGCGTCCAGTCCGGGTCGTAATCCTCCACCCATCCATACGGGCCGTAGTCGATGGTCAGGCCCAGCACGGACAGGTTGTCGGTGTTCATCACCCCGTGCACGAAACCGACGCGCATCCAGTGCGCCATCAGCTCGGCGGTGCGCACCGCGATCTGCGCGAACCAGTCGCCGTACAGCGCCTCGCCCTCGCCCTGCAGTCCGGGGAAATCGCGGGCGATGCAGGCATCGGCCAGCTGCTTCAGCAGCGCGGTCTCGCCACGCGAGGCCGGCAGTTCGAACGTGCCGAAACGGATGAATGACGGCGCCACGCGGCAGACGATGGCGCCCGGCTCTGCGCGCGGGTGGCCGTCGTAGAACATGTCGCGCACCACGTCTTCGCCGGTACCGACCAGGGACAGGGCGCGCGTAGTCGGCACGCCAAGGTGATGCATCGCTTCGCTGCACAGGAACTCACGGATGGACGAGCGCAGCACCGCACGACCATCCGCGCCGCGCGAGTACGGGGTCGGCCCGGCGCCCTTCAGCTGCAGCTCCCAGTGCCGGCCATCGGCCGCCACCAGCTCGCCCAGCGAAATCGCGCGGCCGTCGCCCAGCTGGCCCGCCCAATGGCCGAACTGATGGCCGCCGTAGTTGGCCGCCCACGGCTGCATGCCGGCGTACAACGCGTTGCCGCCAAACACCTGGGCGAAGTCATCGTCCTGCACGTCGGCCGCCTCGAAGCCGAGCAGCGCGGCAACGTCAGGCGACCAGGCCAGCAGGGTCGGCGCGGCGACCGGCGTCGGCATCACCGATGACCATGCGGCACCGCGCACTTCGCGGCGGCGCGGGCCGCTCTCGGGGTCGCCCGGCAGGGCGGTCAGCAGGCGGTTGTCGAAACGGGGGGCGTTGGTATCCATCCCCACAGAATGGGGGCGACGGAGCCGCGCCTCAATCGCCGCGCAGGGCCTGCAGGGCGCCGCCCTTGGCCTCGGCGCGCTGGTAGGCCGGACGCTCGCCGATGCGCGCGAGGAAACCACGCAGCGCCGGCTTGTCGTCCAGTCCGCCACCGCGGGCTGCGGCGGCCTGGATCGGGAAGCTCATCTGGATGTCGGCGGCGGTGAAACGGTCGCCCGCGAACCACGGGCTTTCGGCCAGGCGCCGCTCCATCCACTCCAGGTGCAGGCGGCGCTGCGGGCCGATGAAGCTGCGCTCGGCCTTGTCGGCGATGCTGCGGGCGATGGGGCGGGCAAAGAACGGCATCGGCGCACTGCGGATGCGGCCGATCACCAAGGTCAGCAGCAACGGCGGCATCGCCGAGCCTTCGGCGTAATGCAGCCAGTAGCGGTAGTCGATGCGCTCGGCCGCCTCGGCCGGCATCGGCGCGGGCGAGAGCTGGCGCCCGGTGTCGTAGCGGTCGGCCAGGTAATCGAGGATGGCCCCGGACTCGGCCAGCACCAAGTCCCCATCCTGCAGCACCGGCGACTTGCCCAGCGGATGCACCTGGCGCAGCGCGGGCGGAGCCAGCAGCGTCTTCGGGTCACGCGGGTAGCGGCGCAGCTCGTAGTCCAGCCCCAGCTCTTCCAGCATCCACAGCACGCGCAGCGAACGGGAATTTTCCAGGTGGTGGACGATGCGCATGGGTGGGCTCGTGGAATGCATGGCCCATTGTAGAGTCGAACCATGAACGACAGCCATCCCGCCCCAATAGAGCATTGCTAAACACTACACAACGCAAAAAAAAACCCCGGAACCGTTACCATCCCGCGGTTCA
>NZ_JBRRCR010000063.1:0-24699 GCF_056759115.1 Stenotrophomonas sp. STEN087
CTCGACGGGTGCCTGGAGCAGTCGAGCATGGCTCGACTCTACAGAAGCCGAATCGACAGAACGCGGGTCCGGTGGTCGGGGGAACATCGGGTACGCTGCAGTGCCAACGCCGTCAGATCCAGTTCCAGGCAGCCAGAAGGGGAGTTCCGGCGTGTCACCCAGTGCTTCATTGATCGACCGCATCGAATCGATTCCCCGGCGCGAGCTGTATTTCTTCGCGCTGTACCGCGTGCTGATCGCTTCGGTCATCGCCGCGCTGCTGTACAGCCCGCTGTCGGCCATGGTCGGCGAAGCGCACCATCCGCGTCTGGCCTACCTGGTCGGCGCCGCCTACCTGACGCTGTCCCTGCTGCTGCTGGCGGTGGGCCGCAGCGAGCGCTGGCTGCTGCCGATCGTGGTCACCGGCGTGACTCTGGACATCGTCGCCGCGATCCTGCTGGCCCACGCCCTGCCCGGTGCCAGCGCCGGCATCTCGATGTCGCTGCTGTTCAACATCGCCGCCGCGGCCACCCTGCTGCCCCTCAGCTGGGGCCTGTTGCTGGCCCTGGCCGCCAGCGTCGCCACCGCCGCCGAATACCTGTGGAAGGTGCTGGAGGGCGGTGACCCCACCCGCACCCTGGCCGAACTGGCGATGTTCGCCACCAGCTACCTGGCCCTGGCCTTCATCAGCTACCAGGTCGGCAACCGCGCGCGCCGCAACCAGCAGCTGGCCAACCAGCGCGGCGATGAAGTGGCCAACCTGTTCCAGATCAACGAGCTGATCATCCGCCGCATGCGCACCGGGGTGATCGTCGTCGATGGCGACAACCGCATCACCCTGGCCAACGAGGCCGCGTCGCTGCTGCTGGGCGACAGCGACGGGGTCGGCGAGAGCGGCCAGCTGGACCTGGCCAGCATCGCCCCCGAACTGGCCCGGCGCCTGAACCGCTGGCGAAACGGCTGGGCCCAGGACGAACTGCCGCTGCAGCTCAACCCCGACCAGCCCGAGGTACAGCCGCGGTTTGCCCGCCTGCTGGCCGGCAGCGAGCTGGCCCTGGTCTTCCTGGACGACTCCAGCGTGGTCTCGCGCCGCGCCGAGTCGCTCACCCTCTCGGCCATGGGCCGCTTCTCGGCCAGCCTGGCGCACGAGATCCGCAACCCGCTGGCGGCCATCAACTACGCCGTACAGCTGCTGGAGGAAGGCACCGGCTTCAACGAGAGCGACCGCCGCCTGCTGCAGATCATCCACCAGCAGTGCCAGCGCACCAACGGCATCGTCGAGAGCGTGCTGGGCCTGGCCCGGCGCGAGCGCGCCAACCCCGAAAACGTCGACCTGGCCGCCTTCGTGCGCCGCTTCGTGCTGGAGTACAAGCAGGGCCAGACCCTGGAAACGGACAGCATCGAGCCGATCATCAGCGACACCTCGGTGCCCGCCCTGGTCGACACCCGCCACCTCTACCAGGTGCTGACCGTGCTGGTGCACAACGCGCTGAAGTACGGCCGCATCGGCGAGCAGCCGGCGCGCGTGCGCCTGCGCGTGGCCCAGCACGAGCGCAGCGCGGTGATCGATGTGATGGACCGCGGCCCCGGCATCCCCGAGGCCGTGGCTGCGCAGCTGTTCCGCCCCTTCTTCACCACCTCCGAGCACGGCACCGGCCTGGGGCTGTACATCGCCCGCGAGCTGTGCCGGGCCAACCAGGCGCGCCTGGACTACATCCCCGTGCCGGCCGGCGGTTCCTGCTTCCGCCTGGTCCTTCCCGGCCCGCACGCCCTGCTTCCGCAGTGATCCGCCGCGCCAAACATTTGTCGCTCCCAGCCCCCCTCGTTTATCTTCCCTGCCCATGAACGAAACCCGCAGCGCCCTCGTCGTCGACGATGAACGCGACATCCGCGAACTGCTGGTGTTGACCTTTGGCCGCATGGGCCTTCGCATCAGCACCGCCGCCAACCTCGCCGAAGCCCGCGAACTGCTGGCCAGCAACCCGTACGACCTGTGCATCACCGACATGCGGCTGCCGGACGGCAACGGCATCGAACTGGTCAGCGAGATCGCCCACAACTACCCGCGTACGCCGGTGGCGATGATCACCGCCTTCGGCAGCATGGACCTGGCCGTGGAAGCGCTGAAGGCCGGCGCCTTCGACTTCGTCAGCAAGCCGGTGGACATCAGCGTGCTGCGAGGCCTGGTCAAGCACGCGCTGGAACTCAACAACAGCGAGCGCCCGGTCGCCGCGGCCGCCAGCGAACAGGCCGGCCGCCTGCTCGGCGATTCGGCCGCCATGGATGTGCTGCGCACCACCATCGGCAAGGTCGCCCGCAGCCAGGCGCCGGTCTACATCCTCGGCGAATCCGGGGTGGGCAAGGAGCTGGTCGCACGCACCATCCATGCGCAGGGCGCACGCGCCTCGGGGCCCTTCATTCCGGTCAACTGCGGCGCCATCCCGACCGAGCTGATGGAGAGCGAATTCTTCGGCCACCGCAAGGGCAGCTTCACCGGCGCCCACGCCGACAAGCCCGGCCTGTTCCAGGCGGCGCACGGCGGCACCCTGTTCCTGGATGAAGTGGCCGAGCTGCCCCTGCAGATGCAGGTCAAGCTGCTGCGCGCCATCCAGGAAAAGTCGGTGCGCGCACTGGGCGCGGCCAACGAGGAACCGGTGGATGTGCGCATCCTCTCGGCCACCCACAAGGACCTGGCCGAGCTGGTCGAGGACGGCCGCTTCCGCCACGACCTGTACTACCGCATCAACGTCATCGAACTGAAGGTGCCGCCGCTGCGCGAACGCCGCCAGGACCTGCCGGACCTGGCCGGTTCGATCCTCGCCCGGCTGGCCCGCAGCCACGGCCGCGCCACTCCGCTGCTGGCGCCCTCGGCGCTGGACGCGCTGGCTCATTACGGCTTCCCGGGCAATGTGCGCGAGCTGGAGAACATTCTTGAGCGCGCCCTGGCCCTGGCCGAGGAAGACCGCATCGGCGCCGACGACCTGCGCCTGCCGCAGCACGCCCCGCGCACCGCCGACGGCCCTGCCGCGCCCGAAGCCGTGGTCGACCTGCACCCCGGCAGCGCCGCCCTGCCCTCCTACATCGAGCAGCTCGAGCGCAGCGCGATCCAGCGTGCACTGGAAGAAAACCGCTGGAACAAGACCCGCACGGCCGCACAGCTGGGCATCACCTTCCGGGCGCTGCGCTACAAGCTGAAGAAGCTGGGGATGGAGTAAGGGGTCGGATCCCTTTCCAAAGGAAGGGGCTCTGACCCCATCCGGATCGCGCCATCCACGCATGGCGTGGATCTACTGGTGCCGGACCGCGCCATCCACGCATGCCGTGGATCTACATGCCGGGGTCGGATCCCTTTCCGCAGGAAAGGGCTCTGACCCCAACCGCATCAATCCTTGGTAACGCGGTTGATCTCGGCCAGGCTGGTCACGCCCGCCGCTGCCTTCTTCAGTGCCGACTGGCGCAGGTCATTCACCTTGATCGCCTGTGCCGCCTCGGCAATCTGCAGCGCATTGCCACCGGCCAGGATGATCGTCGAGATCTCGTCGGTCATCGGCATCACCTGGTAGATACCGGTACGGCCCTTGTAGCCCTCGGTGCACTCGTCGCAGCCCACCGCTTCGTACAGCTGGATGCCGGCATCGAGCTGCTCCTGGGTGAAGCCCTCGGCCAGCAGCGCATGGGCGGGCAGATTGGTCAGCCGCTTGCAGTTGCTGCACAGGCGACGGGCCAGTCGCTGGGCGATCACCAGGGTCACCGAGCTGGTGATGTTGTATGGCGCGATGCCCATGTTCATCAGGCGCGCGATGGTCTGCGGTGCGTCGTTGGTATGCAGCGTGGACAGCACCATGTGACCGGTCTGCGCCGCCTTGATCGCGATCTCGGCCGTTTCCAGGTCGCGGATTTCGCCGACCATGATGATGTCCGGATCCTGTCGCAGGAACGAGCGCAGCGCGGCGGCAAAGGTCATGCCGCGCTTGTTGTTCTGCTGCACCTGGTTGACGCCGGGCAGGCGGATTTCCACCGGATCTTCGGCGGTCGAGATGTTGCGGGTCTCGTCGTTGAGGATGCCCAGCGCCGTATACAGCGAGACGGTCTTGCCCGAACCGGTCGGGCCGGTCACCAGCACCATGCCGTAGGGCTTGTGGATCGCCTCCAGGAACAGCTTCTGCTGGTCCGGCTCGTAACCCAGCTTGTCGATGCCGAGCTTGGCCGCGCTGCCGTCAAGGATACGCAGCACGACCTTCTCGCCGAACAACGTCGGCAAGGTGCTGACGCGGAAGTCGATCTGCTTGGTCTTGGACAGGTTCAGCTTGATGCGTCCGTCCTGCGGCACGCGCTTTTCCGCGATATCCAGCTGCGCCATCACCTTCAGGCGCGCGGCGATGCGTTGGTTCAACTTGACCGGCGCGCGCGCGACCATCTTCAGCAGGCCGTCGATACGCAGGCGCACGCGGTAATCATCTTCGTAGGGCTCGAAGTGGATGTCGGAGGCGCCCTTGCGGATCGCGTCGACCAGCACCTTGTTGACGAACTTGACCACCGGGGTGTCGTCGCCCTTGGCGTCGATGCCGCTGTCGCTGGCGGACATGTCCTCGTCGCCGGCAGAGACGTCGAGGTTGGCCATGCCGTCGTCGTCACCACCGAGCGCATCGCCCATGGTGTCGTGACTGGCGTGCCACTGTTCCAGGGTGCGCCTGATCTGGTCCTCATCGATCAGGATCGGCTCCACCACCAGGTTGGTATGGAACTTGATCTCATCCAGCGAGTGGGTCGGGTTGCTGGTGCCGACGAACAACCGCCCGCCACGCTTGAACAGTGGCAGCACGTGGTGCTTGCGCAGCAACTCCTCGCTGACCAGCGACATCGCATTCTGGCTGGCATCGAACGTGGACACGTCGTACAGCGGCATGCCGAACTCGACCGAGTTGGCGGCCGCCAACTGTGAGGCGGTGACCAGCTTGTTCTGGGCGAACCAGGTCGGCAGCGGCTGCTTGGCCGCTGCAGCTTTGGCCATAGCGTCTCGGGCGGCGGCTTCATCCAGCGCGCCGTCCTGGACCAGACGGCGGGCCAGGCCGGTGATGCCGACGAGGTTGGCGTTAGCGACTGTATTCATGTGTGCACTCCTACTCCCGGGCGCAGGTTACCGGACAGATCAGACTGGGGAAAGCACTGAGCACGGCAAGAGTGCAAGGAATGGAGGGCCGCTTGGAATTGGCTCACTCAGTTGTGCATCTCTTGTTCACCAACCCACACCGAGGCAAGAGTTGCAGCTCAACAACCAGTCGGGCGGTACTTTTTAGCAAAAGCGCTGCCGTCGCACGTCCAGACGCCGTCAATCGAACGCCTCAGCGTCAGGCTCCGCCCGTCGACAGAAGACGCGCCGATTACGAGACAAGTGATGTGTCCAAGACCTGACTCCATCAACTCAGCGGAAACCTCAGAGCAATGAGCCTTCTTCGCACCACCTAGGAATTCTGGCGTGACAGTGGCGACACTGCGCCCCTCATAGATGACAACCTCGATCATTGCTTTACCTGGACGTATCTCAGCTAACGCTGCAGTTACCTGCGCACGCGCAATGAATGTCGGAAAAACTGCAAGCGCTATCGCAGCAATAATCGCGACTATTGCCACAACTATCATCAACTCTACGAGTGTAAAGCCGTCCTGAGTTTTCATCATTGCCCTCCCCAAGGGCACTCTGCAGTGAAACACTTCGAATCATCGCTTAGTGAAGACCACCCGCGCCGCCAAGACTCAGGAGCGCATCAATCACTTTTTCAGAAGAACCAAAACCGCATCAAACACAAGGCCCGCTCTGGCGGGCCTTGTGAAGTACGGAGAGTGAAGGCCAGAGGCGAACTCCAGCAATGCACTCGATTAGCTGCAGCCGTTCGGCTTGTACTTGTCGGCAACAGCGCTCGTCTCGCAAGTGAAGCCACCAGCGGCGGTGATTGCACCCGAAGTTGCGTCCACAGTAGCTTCAGCATAGGTCAGGGCGATCGTCGAGGCATTGCCAATGCGGCCCGGATCACGGATGGTGCAGGTCATGCCATCAGCGTCAACAGCAATGGTCGCGCAGCTACCAGTGTTGTTGGCCTGGAAACCTGCAGTTGCCAAGGTCGGAGTGCGGCCCTCGCTCACTTCCATCTCGAACTGGGTCTTGTGGGAAGCAAGGTCTGCCAGAGCGGCAGTAACCTTCGACTTGGACACGTAGTCCTGATAAGCCGGCAGAGCGATGGCGGCCAGGATGGCGATGATCGCAACGACGATCATCAGTTCGATCAGGGTAAAGCCCTTCTGGTTCTTCATGTGTACATCCCCAAGATAGATGGTGGTTGAGTTCAGTGCGCAGAAGCGGGCCGGCCATCAGCCGGTTGAGCGGGTCCTGCGCCCTGCGGGTGGATCTACGCAGATTGCGTGCCAACCCCGGCACGCCCCCCCTGGATTTCCCCGGCGCCCATGATGGCAGCAAATTGTTGCATGTGAAGCCCCCTGAACAGGAAATGCGACGAATCCGCCAATGTGACGCACCGCGTCACCTTTCGCCCTCAAACGACTGATTGCTGCGAAACGTCACATCGACGGACTCCCCGAATAGCCCCGAACCGGCTAACATCTCCGGTCATGATGCCCGCCTGGGGATGG
The DNA here is from genome assembly GCF_056759115.1 of Stenotrophomonas sp. STEN087. Classification (NCBI taxonomy): domain Bacteria; kingdom Pseudomonadati; phylum Pseudomonadota; class Gammaproteobacteria; order Lysobacterales; family Lysobacteraceae; genus Stenotrophomonas; species Stenotrophomonas sp. STEN087. The sequence goes on from NZ_JBRRCR010000063.1 coordinate 6,625, forward strand.
CGGGCCTTGGGGAGCCAACATGTCTGTCAGTCGCAGTGCGATAAAGAAGGAGCCCGTGGCGCGTAGCACCACGGAACTGCAGCCGTTTGTCTGGGAGGGGACCGACAAGCGGGGCGTGAAGATGAAGGGTGAGCAGTTGGCGAAGAACGCCAACATGCTACGTGCGGAACTCCGGCGGCAGGGCATCAATCCAGGACAGGTGAAGGCCAAGGGCAAGCCGATTTTTGGTGCTGCCGGGAAGCCCATCAGCGCGAAGGACATCGCGTTCTTCAGTCGGCAGATGGCGACCATGATGAAATCGGGCGTTCCGATCGTATCGTCACTTGACATCATCGGCAGCGGACACAAGAACCCTCGGATGAAAAAGATGGTGGACACCATCCGCACCGATATCGAGGGGGGCTCATCTTTGTATGAGGCTGTCAGCAAGCATCCCGTTCAGTTCGATGAGCTTTACCGCAACCTCGTCCGCGCGGGCGAGGGGGCGGGCGTACTAGAAACCGTGCTGGACACAGTCGCCACTTACAAAGAAAACATCGAGTCGCTCAAGGGCAAGATCAAGAAAGCACTATTTTACCCGGTGATGGTTGTCGTGGTTGCAATGCTGGTAAGTGCGATCATGCTGGTATGGGTGGTGCCTCAGTTCGAAGACGTATTCAAGAGCTTTGGCGCCGATCTGCCTGCATTTACTCAGATGATCGTTTACTTGTCACGATTTATGGTGTCATGGTGGTGGCTCATGTTGCTAGTCGCCATTGCGGCATCGGTGACTACAGTAATGACCTATAAGCGATCCCCGCGTATGCAACACACTGTAGACCGCCTAATCCTGAAAGTGCCGGTGATCGGCCAGATCATGCACAACAGTGCCATCGCCCGCTTCGCACGTACCACCGCGGTGACCTTTAAGGCAGGCGTCCCTTTGGTGGAAGCACTCAGCATTGTCGCTGGCGCCACCGGCAACAAGATTTACGAAGAAGCCGTGCTACGCATGCGCGACGATGTATCAGTCGGCTACCCGGTCAACATGGCAATGAAGCAGACCGCCTTGTTCCCGCACATGGTCATCCAGATGACCGGTATCGGCGAAGAAGCAGGCGCCCTGGATGCCATGTTGTTCAAGGTGGCTGAGTATTATGAGCAGGAAGTCAACAATTCCGTGGATGCACTGAGCAGCCTGCTAGAGCCTATGATCATGGTTTTCATCGGCACGATCGTTGGCGGCATGGTCATCGCCATGTACCTGCCCATCTTCAAACTCGGCGCCGTCGTCGGCTAAAGGTAACAATGGCATTTCTCGACCAGCATCCCGGCCTCGGCTACCCCGCCGCGGCCGCCCTGGGGCTGCTACTGGGCAGTTTCCTCAACGTGGTCATCCTGCGCCTGCCCAAGCGGATGATGTGGGAGTGGAAGCGCGAGGCGCGCGAAGTCCTGGAGCAGCCGGACATCTACGACCCGCCACCACCGGGCATCGTGGTCGAGCCGTCGCATTGCCCGCACTGCAAGCACAAGCTGTCCTGGTACGAAAACATCCCGCTGTTCAGCTGGATCATCCAGGGCGGCAAATGCCGCCATTGCAAGGCCCCCATCTCCATCCAGTACCCGCTGGTGGAAGCGCTGACAGCGGTGATGGTGCTGGGCTGCGTCTGGCAGTTCGGCTTTGGCTGGCAGGGCTTTGGCGCGATCGTGCTGACCTGCTTCCTGATCGCCTTGTCGGGTATCGACCTGCGCACGCAGTACCTGCCGGATCAGATAACCCTGCCATTGATGTGGCTGGGCCTGGTCGGCAGCATGGACAACCTGTACATGCCGGCCAAACCGGCCCTGATCGGTGCTGCGGCGGGCTTCCTTGTGCTGTGGATCGTGGCCAGGGCCTACAAGCTGGTGACCAACCGCGACGGCATGGGCGGCGGCGACGCCAAGCTGCTGGCTGCGCTGGGTGCCTGGTGCGGGTTGAAGGGCATCCTGCCCATCATCCTGCTGTCGTCGGTGCTGGGTGCCGTCATCGGCTCGATCTGGCTGTACACCCGTGGCCGCGACAAGGCCACGCCAATCCCGTTCGGCCCTTACCTGGCACTGGCTGGCTGGGTGTACTTCATGTGGGGCGAGCCGGTGGTGAACCAGTACCTGGTCATGAGCGGGCTGCGCTGACGCTGCCGCCATGAGCCGTTATGTGGTCGGTCTGACCGGCGGCATCGCCGCCGGCAAGAGCGAGGTGACCCGGCGCTTCGAGGCGCTGGGGATCGTGGTGGCCGATGCAGATCTGGCCGCCCGCGCCGTGGTCGCGGCCGGCAGCCCGGCCTTGGCCATGATCGCCGAACGCTTTGGTGCTGCCATGCTGCTGGCCGATGGCAGCCTGGACCGGGCCCGCCTGCGGGCCCATGTGTTCGCCGACCCGGCCGAACGGGTCGCCCTGGAGGCGATCACCCATCCGGCCATCCGGCGCTTGATGCAGCAGCAGTGCGAGCAGGCGGCCAGCCCCTATGCGCTGGCGGCGATTCCGCTGTTGACCGAGGTCGGCGGCCGCCAAGCCTACCCGTGGCTGGACCGGATCCTGCTGGTCGATGCGCCCGAAGCGGTGCAGCACGCGCGGTTGATGCAGCGCGACGGCATCGATGCTGCATTGGCGGACCGGATGATTGCCGCCCAGGCCAGCCGCGCACAGCGCCAGGCCCTTGCCGATGACGTGGTGGTCAACGACGGCCATCCCGATGACCTGCAGGCGCAGGTGGAAGCGCTGCACGCGCGGTATCTGCAACTCGCCTCGACCTGAGGCGCTGGCAACCGCCCCGCTGTAACCCCGCAGACACACACCGTCTTCTCACGCGCCTCGCTATGGTCCTGCGCCTGTCATTGCGCCTGCCTGTGAGATCGACCGTGCCGACCGCCTCTCTTCGTTCCTACACCGCCCGAGTGGCGGTGACCCTGGCGCTGGTCGCCCTCGGCCTGCTGCTGTGGCAGCTGTCGCAACTGGTCCTGCTGATCTTCGGGGCGGTCGTGGTGGCGGCACTGCTGCGGACGATTGTCGGCGCGGTGCTGCGTTACACGCCGCTCCCGGAGGGTTGGGCACTGGGCCTGACCGTGCTGCTGCTGGTGGTGCTGTTCACGGGGGCCATGTGGCTGTTCGGTTCGCAGCTGGGCGACCAGATGGCGACGCTGCGGCAGACCCTGCCCGCCGCCTGGGAACACTTCCAGGCGTGGCTGTCGGACAGCCCCATCGGCCCCACCGTGCACGAGCTGACCCAGAACGCGCAGTCCAGCGTATCGACGATGGCGGCCCGGGCCGGGGCGCTGGCGATGTCGGCCACCGGCGGCGTCGCGGACCTGTTCCTGGTGCTGATCGGGGGCATCTATCTGGCGGCGCAACCGGATCTGTACCGTACGGGCCTGCTCAAGCTGCTGCCAAAGCGCCAGCGCCCGGCCGTGGAGGACGCGCTTCATGCCAGCGGTAATGCACTGAAGGCCTGGCTGGGCGGGCAGTTGCTGGCGATGGCGGTGGTCGGGCTGCTCACCGGGCTGGGGCTGTGGGCGCTGGGTGTGCCGGTGGCGTTCGGGCTGGGCATCATCACCGCGCTGCTGGACTTCGTGCCGATCGTCGGCCCGATCCTGGCAGCGGCGCCCGCCATCCTGCTGGCGTTTACGGTCAGCCCGGAAATCGCCTTGGCCACGGTGGCGCTGTTCGTGGTCGTGCAGCAGGTGGAGGGGCATCTGCTGCAGCCGCTCATCCAGCAGCGTGCCGTCGACCTGCCCCCTGCCCTGCTGCTGTTCTCGCTGTTCGGGATCGGCGCACTGCTGGGGCCGGCCGGGATACTGCTGGCCGCACCGCTGACCGTGGTGCTGTTCGTACTGGTCAAGCGCCTGTATGTGGTGGAGACGCTGGGCACGCCGACACCCATTCCCGGAGACACCGCAGCCACGAAGGCCCAGTAGATCCACGCCATGCGTGCATGGCGCTGTCCCCAAACCCAGTAGATCCACGCCATGCGTGGATAGCGCTGTCCCCGCATGGGGTCAGAGCCCTTTCCTGCGGAAAGGGATCCGACCCCGGAAGTGCGTGACGCGGGCTCGACTCTACTGCAGTGTCGCGGCGCCCCGCATGCGCTCGGCCTGCAGTTGCTGCTGCACATGACGGGCCAGCTCGCGTGCGGCCACCATCAGGCCCTCCATCGTCTCCGGCGGCACGGCCTGCAGCGGACCACCATGCGTGCGCGCGATGTGCGCGGCATGCATCAGCCTGGTCAGCGTGCTGATGCCGGACACGGTGCGCCTGAGACCGGCCACCGTACCGCTCTGCTGGTCGGTCAGCCCGGCACGCGTCGCCGCGTGGTCGGTGGCATCGTCGGCCTCCACCCTCTCCTGCAGGATGGACATCAGGTCACCGGGATCCTTCAGCACGGCCTCGATGCGTGTGGCGACATCGGCGCAGAGCACGTCGATGGAATCGCCGACCAGCTGGTGCAGGTTGGGGTAACGGGTACGGTGTGACATGGCCAGGTTCCTCGCAGGTGACAAGGCATCTGGCCATCCGCGCGGGCGGATGTCAGGAGGCAAATGCGTCACAGCGGTCCGTGGCACGGGAAAGCATTGGTTTCCACAGGGGGAAGCCGGACCCATTAATGCCGGTTACGACAATGGATCCACCACCCGCTCAGTAGATCCACGCCATGCGTGGATGAGGTCATCCGCAGTGCGGACCAACGGTCCGCACCCACCACATATCGGGCGTCCGCACCCACCATTCACCCCGCGCCGCACCCACCGCAGCAAGCTGGCGTCAGAGCGGCTTCGGCGAGAACGTCAGCGTGGCGATCACACCGCGATCGCCACCGGGGCGCACGCTCACCTGCCACCCGTACAGATCGCACAGGCGGCTGACGATCGACAGGCCGATGCCGCCGCCCTGCGAGTGGCCGGCATGGGTGCCGCGATAACCGCGCTGGAACAGCTTGGCGGCATCTTCTTCGCTCAGGCCAGGACCACTGTCGGTCACCGACACCGCATTGCTGCTGACGTGCACGCGCACGCTGCCATCCTGCGAATACTTCACGGCATTGCCGATGAGGTTGCCCAGCGCCACCGACAGGGCGGCGTCGGGGGAATCGATCACCAGGTCGCGCTCGCCTTCCAGCACCAGCTCCAGCGGCTTGCCGCCGAGCTGCGCGCGGTGCGCATCCAGCAGCTGCTCGGCCACCCGCGCCACGTTGCTGGTGCCCTGCCCACGCTCGTTGCGCGACAGCAGCAGCAAGGCGCCGATCAGATCGCTGCACTGCTGTTCGGCACGCTGGATGCGCTGCAGGCGTTGCAGCACCTTTTCGTCCAGGCCGGGACGGGTCAGCAGCAGCTCGGTCGCGCCGCGGATCACCGCCAGTGGCGTGCGCAGCTCGTGGCTGACGTCGGCATTGAACTCACGGTCGCGCTGCACGACTTCGGTCAGGCGCGAGGAATAGTCATCCAGCGCCTGCGCCAGCTGGCCCACTTCGTCGTCGGGGAAGCGCGGCGCCAACGGCTCGGGATCACTGGTGCCGCCGCGGTAGGCACGCAGCCGCGCGGCCAGATCGGACACCGGCTTCATCACCTTCGACGCCGACCACCAGCCCAGCACCAGCGACAGCAGGCTGAACACCAGCACCGACAGCACCAGCGCGCGGTTGAGCTGCTGCCCGCCGCGTACGCTGTCGGTCATGTCATAGGCGAGGAAGAACCAAGCGTCATCCGCCTTGCGCACGGCCAACTTGTAGGCATACGGCTGGTTCTGGTCGTCGATGCCGCTGAGGTTGTAATTGCCGTTGGGCAACGCCGCCCAATCCGGCTGGTTTTCGCGCACGCGGTCGAACTTGTCGCTCGAATACGCGTACGCCCGGATCTGCTGCACCGGCACTTCGGGATTGCGTCCGGGGTGCTCGTAGAAGCGCCGCGCGTACTCGTTGATGTTGCGGTTCATCACGTCTTCCACCAGCTGGTTTTCCACGCGCATGCGGGCCCAGTTGGTGGCGAACGCGAACAGTGTCGTCAGGCAGAAGCCCAACAACACGAACGAGACGATGATGCGACTGCGCAGGCGCCGCCGATAGGGCGTGCGCCGACGCTCCCCCTTGGCTGCCACCGAATCAGGCTTCCGGGGTGGCGATGCGGTATCCGATGCCATGGCGGGTCTGGATCAGCGGCACTTCAAACGGTTTGTCGACCACCGCACGCAGGCCGTGGATGTGTACGCGCAGGGAATCCGAATCCGGCAGCTCTTCGCCCCAGACGCGGGTTTCCAGTTCCTGGCGGGTGACCACGGCCGGAGCGGCCTCCATCAGCGCCTGCAGGATCTTCAACGCAGTCGGGTTGAGCTGCAGCAGCTTGCCCTGGCGGCGCACTTCCAGCGTGTCCAGGTTGTATTCCAGGTCGCCGGTTTCCAGCACCCGGGTCTGCACACCCTTGCCGCGGCGCGACAGGGCGTTGAGGCGGACTTCCACTTCCTGCAGGGCGAACGGCTTGATCAGGTAGTCATCGGCACCCGAATCGAAACCAGCCAGCTTGTTGTCCAGCGAATCGCGCGCGGTCAGCATCAGCACCGGGGTCTGCTTGCGCGCTTCGTTGCGAAGCTTGCGGCAGACTTCGATGCCGTCCATGCCCGGCAGGTTGAGGTCCAGCACGATCGCGTCGAACTCGTGCACCACGGCCAGGTGCAACCCGGTCACACCGTCGGCAGCGAAGTCCACCGTGTGGCCCCGGTCCTCGAGGTAATCGCCAAGGTTGGCTGCGATGTCGCTGTTGTCTTCGATTACGAGAATACGCACTGGGACCTCTGATTCATTAAGGGTCGTCGGGGATGCCAACGCGCTCAAGATGCGCCTGAGCGGGTGGACGCCACGTCTACCCGCTGAACGATACAGGTTGCAGTCTTAACATTTCGTGCGGACTGCGGGCGGCCCGGCTCACTTCCTGTAGTTGTAGTTGTTCTGGCGGTCCTGCAGCGTCTTGCGGCTGACTTCTTCGGCCTGGCGCCGCTGCGCCACCGTCATGCACACCCGCTGCGGCAGGTTGCTGCCGATGGTGCGTTCGCGACGGCAGACCATGCGGCTGTCGGCGTGGGCGTTGGTCAGGATCGTGTTGACCTTTTCCTGGTCGTTGAAGATCTCGACGCGAGCCTCCTGGCTCAGTTCATCCACCCGCTGATGGTCCCCCAACTTGAGGCGGATGCGCCCCAGCGCCTGTTGCACCTCGCTCTTCTGCTCCAGGCTGATCTCGCTGTAATTGTCGGACCTCATCGCTTTTTCGATGGCGTCGATCTGCTCGGCCACCGGCGCGGTCGCGTCAAGCGCGACCCGGCCATCCTTGTCGGCACGGGCATGTGCAGTGAAAGCCAAGGTGATTCCCAGGCCCAAGGCCAAGCCAAGCGTGGTCATGCGATGCATAGTTTCCCCTGTTATCGTCCGTGAAGAATGGCCCACTCTACGAGCGTGCAGAGGCGCCTACAAGTGACGGCCGGCAGGGTGTGCGATGGCCATCCGTCAGCGCCCGGCAGGCGGCGGGGAGAGCGTCCTGTAGCTGCGCTGGTCGTTGAGCAGCGCCTTGCCCTTTTCCTCGATCCGGCGGCGTTCGGCCACGGTCAGGCAGCGGCTCTTGGGCATGTTGCTGCCCGTGGAGCGGGTGTGCTGGCAGACCAGGCGGCTGTCCGCATGGGCGCGGGTAAGGATGGTGTTGATCCGCTCCTGGTCGTTGAAGACCTCGTTCTGCACTGCTGGCGGCAGTTCCTGCGCCGTCTGCCGGTCGCCCACGCGCAGGGTGATGCGCTCCAGCGACTGCCGGACCTGGGCACGGTCATCGGCTGAAATCTCGGCGTACTCGCCGTTGTCCAGCGCCTTTTCGACCTTGCGCACCTGCTCGGCCACCGGGGCCTGCCGATCCATCTGGACCACGGGCTTTTCCGATGCGGCCTGGGCCGCCGCGGACAGCCCCAGCAACATCGCAACCACGGTAATGCGGTACATCGCCAACCTCCCGATCCATCCCGGAACGAAGGCCGAACTCTACGAGCCGCCCCGCCCCGCCACAAGGGACCTTTGACCGGGGTCCGCCGGGGCTGGGCCGGGCATAAAAAAGACCCAGGCGGTCTACCCGCCTGGGCCTGAAGTCGTATCCCGATTACCGATCCTGCTGAGAGGCAGAGCTGCGGTTCGCTGAAGCCTACGCCGGGCCCGATTAAAGGCGTGTTAAACCCGGCGGCGATCCTTCAGGGAAATTTCAAGCCGTTGATAATCAAGGTTTTTTAATCTTCTCGACGTGGGCGATGATGCGCGATGCCACGTCCACCTGGCAGGCCGCTTCGATGCCTTCCAGGCCCGGCGTGGAGTTGACCTCCAGCACCAGCGGGCCGCGCTCGGAGCGGATCAGGTCGACCCCGCATACCGACAGGCCCAGCGCCTTGGCCGAGCGCACCGCCACCTGCTGTTCAGCCCGGCTGGCCTTGGCCGGCACTGCCGTGCCACCGGCATGCAGGTTGGAGCGGAAGTCGCCTTCCGGCGCCTGCCGCTGCATGGAGGCCACCACCTGGTCGCCCACCACGAAGCAGCGCAGGTCAGCGCCCTTGGCCTCGCCGATGAACTCCTGCATGAGGAAGTTGGCGTACAGGCCGCGCAGGGCCTCGACGATGCCGCGCGAGGCGCTGGCCTTCTCGGTGAGGATGACGCCGCGACCCTGGGTGCCCTCGTTGAGTTTCACCACGTGCGGCGGCGGGCCGAGCATCGACAGCAGGTCGACCGTATCGTCCGGGTTGTCGCCGAATACCGTCACCGGCATGTCGATGCCCTTGGCCGCCAGCAGCTGGTGCGCGCGCAGCTTGTCGCGCGAACGCAGGATCGCGTCGGACGGATTGGGGGTGCGCGCGCCCATCAGTTCGAACTGGCGCAGCACGGCGGTGCCGTAGCGGGTGATGGAGGCACCGATGCGCGGAATGACCACGTCCACGCCGGTCATCGGCCGACCCTTGTAATGCATGGAAAAGCCATCGGCGGCGATGCGCATGTAGCAGCGCAGCGGGTCGAGGATGCGGACGGTGTGGCCACGTGCACGGGCCGCCTCGACCAGCCGGCGGGTGGAGTACAGCGAGCTGTTGCGGGACAGGATTGCGAGCTTCATCGCGGTGGCAGTGGACGGCAGGCGCGCAGCATAGCGCGGCGACGTTGCGGCGGGATGATGCTGCCGACACAGGCCTGTCGACGTGCCTTCAGTCGCTGTCCGCCGCGTCTGCGTCGCAGCCCCGCGCGGCTTCACCCAGGGCCGCCACGCAGGCCATCTGCAGGGTCGAACCACTGAAGGCTTCGCGGTAGATCTGTTCGATCAGCTGTGCAGCATGCGGACCACCGGCCCGGCCCAGCGCGCGCACCGCTTCGAGCTGCTTGTTGGACCCGGTGCCGGCCGACAGGAAGATCTGGTGCAGCAGGGTGACGACATCCTTGTGGTTCTTCATGCTTCGGGTTTCCCATGACGTTGAAGAACGCTAGCGGGCCGCTGGCCCTGCCCGCCATGAGGATTGTTGAAATCTTCGCCTGCGGCCGATAAAAAAACCCCGGCAACGGCGCGGCCGTTACCGGGGTTCTGGAAGCTGGAGCGGGCGAAGGGAATCGAACCCTCGTCAGTAGCTTGGGAAGCTACAGCTCTACCATTGAGCTACGCCCGCATTGCAGGGTGAAAGTCTATGCGGAGCGGCCCGTGTTGGGCAATGGGGTCAGAGCCCTTTCCTGCGGAAAGGGATCCGACCCCGGCTGGATCAACAGCGTCGGAGCCCCTTCCTGGCGGAAAGGGATCCGACCCCGTTTGGATCAGAAGCTGCCGCTGAAGTTGGCGAACAGCGTCGCGTCCTGCGCACGCTTCTGCAGGGTGGTGGCGCTCAGGCCGATGTTGCTCTGCAGGCCGAACAGCTCCATGCGCGCGCCGAAGATGGCGGTTGCATAGTTCTTGTCGAAGTCCATGCCCGGCACGCGGTACATGCCCACGTCCGGCAGGCTCTGCACCCAGGCGCTGGCCTGCTTGGTGTCCTCGAACTCGTGGTCGTAGGTCACCTGCACGTACGGCTTGACGGCGCCGCCATCGAAGCGGGCCTGCCAGCCGATGCGGCCGACGGTGGAATCGACGTCCTGCTTGCCGTAGCCCAGCGCGGTAGCCAGGGTGTTGGCATCGGCGGATTCGGTATAGCCGTCGATCTTCACCTTCTGCCAGATCACCGAGGCGATCGGGCCGTGGCGGAAGCCGCCTTCGGTGCCGAACTCGTAACCGGCGTTCAGGGCCGCGGTCAGGTTGCTGCCGTCCGGCGAGCCGCCGTGTTCGCGGGTGGCCGGGCCGAGCTGGACCTTGCGGTTCACGTCATAGGACAGCCAGGTGTAGCTGACCTGGCCGTTGACCCAGATGCGGTCGCCGTACCAGCCGGCGAACAGACCGGCGGTGGTGTCCTTCTGGGTGAAATCGCCACGGCTGTTGCCGAAGTCGGCGTTCATGCGGCCGAAGCCGGCGAAGCCGCCGACGACCATGCCGTCACGCGCCCAGTCGACACCGAACAGGCCGGCCGGCGCGAGGCCGTCGTACACATCGGCGTGATCGTAGCGCTGCATGTCGCCACGCACGCCACCCCACCAGGACATGCCGTCGGCCGGACGGCCGGCCTGGTGCAGACTGACCTGGTCGGCACGCGAGCGGCCGATGGTCTGCGCCGAATGGGTCAGGATCTGCTGCAGGCGCGGGCCTTCCAGGATCGAGATGGCGTACTGGCCGAGCATTTCATGGGCGGCCGAGGTCGGGTGCACGTCATCGGCGAACAGGTAGCTGCTGGCCGCATCCGGGCGCACGTAGGCCAGCGGGCTGCAGGTCAGCGACGAGGCCACCAGGCAGGCGCGGCCGGTGACGTTGCTGAAGCCGTACATGCCCGGGTTGGCGATGATTTCGTGCAGCAGGGTGTAGGTATCGAGCGGGATGAACTCGATGCCGGCCTGCTTCAGGCCACCGTACAGGGCGTTGTTGTAGGCGGTGGACAGGGCGGTGCCCTGCGCCTGGCCGGCGGCGCCGCGGTCGATGAACCCCGGGGTGATGCCGACGTCGGGCAGGTTGGGCACCATCACGTACTGCGCGCCGGCCTGCTTGAGGCTGGCCACGATGCCGATCTGGGTGGTGACCGCCGCACCGATCACGGCCGGCGCCTGGGCCGGGGCGGTGATCGAGAACAGGTCGTTGGCGCCGCCCCACACGGTGTACAGCGCGTTCGGGTCGGCCTTGCCACCGTTGGCGGCCAGGTAGTTGGCAAACTGGGTCTTCAGCGACGGCACCGGCACGTTGCCGAACGCCGGCTGGGTCAGGTCGACGCCCACGCGGGCGCCACCGACGGCGTAGTTGTCACCGGTCTGGCCGTTGCCGTTGGGGCTGGCGTTGGTGCCGTAGTAGTCGGCGACGAACTGCGACCACTCCCAGCCCGGGTTGGTGGTGAACTGGCCGGTGACCGGACGCACGTCGGCCGGCAGCAGCGGACGGTAGTAGCCGCTGTCGGTCAGGCTGTCGCCGAAGAACACGGTGCGGGTGAACGGGGATTCGCCTGCCATGGCCGGCAGCGCGGCGAGCGCGATCGCGGCCGCCATCAGGGAGCGGATCGGGCGTTTGCTGAGCAGCATGTAGAAACTCCTGGGGGAAAATGTTGGGGATCCAGCGCATACGTACGCCGGCGCACGGTGAATGGTTTCACCGTGCCGCCGATTGCTCACGCTGCGCCGCCGCATGAATTGTCGCCTGAACCCGCGCGGACGGGGTGTGCTGGAGGTGGCGTGCGGGCCAGGATGCAACTGTTCCGATCCCGAAGGGCCATCGGCGACAATGCCCCGATGAACATCCAGCTCAATGGCGAACCCCGCACCCTGCCCGCTTCGGCGACCCTCCACGACCTGCTCGCCGCCGAGCAGCTGCTGCAGCGCCGGGTGGCGGTGGAAGTGAATGGCGAGATCGTCAGCCGCAGCCGCCATGGCGAGCACGTGCTGGCCGAAGGCGATGTGGTGGAGATCGTGCACGCGCTGGGCGGTGGTTGAGGCCCAGGGGTCGGATCCCATCGCATCGCGGGGGGCTCTGACCCCGAACCACCATCAGCGGGTCAGAGCCCTTTGCCGCGGGCAAAGGGATCCGACCCTGCATCCTGCGTGACCCCATCTTCAGGCGGATAAGCGATAATCGCGTCATGAACCTCCCTGTCTCCCCCGATTCGCTGGTGATCGCCGGCAAGACCTATGGCTCGCGGCTGCTGACCGGCACCGGCAAGTTCAAGGATCTGGACGAAACCCGCCTGGCCACCGAGGCTGCTGGCGCCCAGATCGTCACCGTGGCCATCCGCCGCACCAACATCGGCCAGAACCCGGGCGAACCGAACCTGCTGGACGTGCTGCCGCCGGACCGCTACACCATCCTGCCCAACACCGCCGGCTGCTACACCGCCGAAGACGCCGTGCGCACCTGCCGCCTGGCCCGTGAGCTGCTGGACGGCCACAACCTGACCAAGCTGGAAGTGCTGGGCGACCAGAAGTCGCTGTACCCGGACGTGGTGCAGACCCTCAAGGCCGCCGAGCAGCTGGTCAAGGACGGCTTTGACGTGATGGTCTACACCTCCGACGATCCGATCCTGGCCAAGCGCCTGGAAGAGATCGGCTGCGCCGCGGTGATGCCGCTGGCCGCGCCGATCGGCTCGGGCCTGGGCATCCAGAACAAGTACAACCTGCTGCAGATCATCGAAGACGCCAAGGTGCCGATCATCGTCGACGCCGGCGTGGGCACCGCTTCCGATGCCGCCATCGCGATGGAGCTGGGCTGCGACGGCGTGCTGATGAACACCGCCATCGCCGGTGCGCGCCATCCGGTGCTGATGGCCAGCGCGATGCGCAAGGCCGTCGAAGCCGGCCGCGAGGCCTTCCTGGCCGGGCGCATCCCGCGCAAGCGCTACGCCAGCGCCTCCTCCCCGGTTGATGGGCTGATCGGCTGATGACCAATCCTTTTGACAGCGCCGGCTCCAAGGCCCCGCCCAAGCCCTTCACCGTGAGCGAGGGCCGCCGCGAGGTGCGCAGCTTCGTGCTGCGCCAGGGCCGCTTCACCCCCGCCCAGCAGCGCGCGTTCGACGAACGCTGGCCGCGCTTCGGCATCGACTACAACGGCCAGCCGCGCGACCTGGACGCCACCTTCGGCCGTCCGGCGCACAAGGTGCTGGAAATCGGCTTCGGCAATGGTGCGGCCATGCGCTTCGCCGCCCAGCACGATCCGTCGCGCGACTACATCGGCATCGAAGTGCACGCCCCGGGCGTGGGCCGCCTGCTGAACGCGCTGGCCGATGACAACGCCGACCACGTGCGCCTGTACCACCACGATGCCGTGGAAGTGCTGCAGAACGAGATCGCCGACGGTGCGCTGGATGAAGTGCGCATCTACTTCCCGGACCCGTGGCACAAGAAGCGCCACAACAAGCGCCGCCTGCTGCAGCCGGCGTTCGCCGAGCTGATCGTGCGCAAGCTGCGCCCGGGCGGCCGCCTGCACTGCGCCACCGACTGGGAAGACTACGCCGAGCAGATGTGGGACGTGCTCGACGCCACCGCCGGCCTGGTCAACCGTGCCGGCCCGCGTGGCAGCGTGCCGCGCCCGGACTGGCGCCCGCAGACGCACTTCGAGACCCGCGGCCAGAACCTGGGCCACGGCGTCTGGGACCTGCTGTACGACCGCACCTGACCCACGCACGAGGACGCTGCGCCCCACATGGATACCGCGCTGACGCTGACCAACGACATGAAGCTCGTGCTCGGGCTGGTCGGCTTCACGATGGCGATGTTCCTGTTCGAGCGCATCCGCGCCGACGTGGTCGCGCTGGTGGTTCTGGTGGTGCTCGGCGTCACCGGCCTGATCGCCCCGGAAGAAATCTTCGGTGGCTTCTCGGGTAACGCGGTGATGAGCATCATCGCCACCACCATCCTTGGTGCGGGCCTGGACCGCACCGGGGCGCTGAACCGGCTGGCGGCGTGGCTGCTGCGGCGCGGCCACGGCGTGGAGCAGCGGCTGCTGATGATGACCACGGCCATCGCCGGCCTGAACTCATCCTTCATGCAGAACCCCTCGGTGATGGCGCTGTACCTGCCGGTGGCCTCGCGGCTGGTCGCGCGGACCGGCCTGACCCTGCAGCGGCTGCTGCTGCCGATCTCGGCGGCGATCGTGATGGGCGGCGCGCTGACCATGGTCGGCAACTCGCCGCTGATCCTGCTGAACGATCTGCTGGCCTCGGCCAACAACAACCTGCCCTCGGGCCTGGCCACCATCGAGCCGCTGCGCATGTTCGCGCCGCTGCCGATCGGCGTGGCCCTGCTGATCGCCTCGCTGCTGTATTTCCGCTACTACGGCGACCGCAAGCTGATCGAAGAGGAAAGCCTGGTCAACGACGGGGTGACCCCGGCGCGCACCGAGAGCTATTTCGCCAAGACCTACGGCATCGAAGGCGATGTATTCGAGCTGGTGGTGACCGCTGAAAGCCCGCTGGTGGGCATGACCCTGGGCGAGGCCGAGACCCTGCACGATGCGCCGCTGCTGCTGGCGCTGAAGACCGGCAACGACACCCGCCTGGCGCCGCCGGCGGAGATGCGCATCTGGGTCGGCAGCGTGCTGGGCGCGATGGGCCCGCGCGAGGAAGTGCACGATTTCGCGCAGAACCAGTTCCTGCGCATGTCCTCGCGGCTGAAGCACCTGGGCGACCTGTTCAACCCCAGCCGCGCCGGTATTTCCGAGGCAGTGGTGCCGCCCACCTCCAACGTGATCGGCAAGAGCGCGGCCGACCTGCGCCTGCGCAAGGAGCGCGGCATCAGCCTGCTGGCGATCAACCGCGACAAGCAGGTAATCCGCGAGGACGTGCGCGACGTGCAGCTGCGCGCCGGCGACATGCTGGTCTTCCACAGCATCTGGACCGACCTGGCGCAGGCCGCCAAGAGCCGCGACTTCGTGGTGGTGACCGACTACCCGACCGGCGAGCAGCGCCCGCACAAGTTCAAGATCGCGATGGCGATCTTCGCCCTGACCATCCTGATCGCGCTGACCAGCAAGCTGCCGGTGGCGCTGACCCTGATGACCGGCGTGGCCGGCATGCTGCTGACCGGCGTGCTGCGCATGGACGAGGCCTACGCCTCGATCAACTGGAAAACGGTGTTCATGATGGCCGGGCTGATTCCGCTCGGCTGGGCGATGGATTCCAGTGGCGCGGCGGCCTGGGTGGCCGGCCACACGATTGACAAGCTGCCGACCGGCATCCCGATCTGGGTGCTGGAGCTGGCGCTGGCGCTGCTGACCACGGTGTTCTCGCTGGTGATCAGCCACGTGGGCGCGACCATCGTGATGGTGCCCATCGCGGTGAACCTGGCGCTGGCGGCGGGCGGCAACCCGACCGCGTTCGCGCTGATCGTGGCGCTGTCGGCGTCCAACAACCTGATGACGGCCTCCAATCCGGTGATTTCGATGATCACCGGCCCGGCCAACTACACCCCGCGCGAGATGTGGCGGGTCGGCGGACCGCTGTCGCTGATCTACACGCTGGTGGTGGTGGTGATGATCAACCTGATGTTCTGAGGTTGGGGTGTGTTGGCAGGGCTGCGCCCTGCACCTGCAGAAGCCGGAGCAACAGCAAAAGCGGGCATTCCGTGGGATGGCGGGGTGGCACGGGGTCGGATCCCGTTGCTTCGCAACGGGCTCTGACCCCGGTGTTGAATGGCATTACCACGGGGCCAGTAGATCCACGCCATGCGTGGATGCTTCTTCTTACCCTGACGCCCCGATGGGGTCAGAGCCGTTTTCCTGCGGAAAACGGATCCGACCCCGAACCTGGCCTCAGGCCAGGTAGACCTGGCCGTCGCGGATGTCGACCGGCACCGCGCGCAGGCGGTCGCCCTTGCAGGGGCCGGCGATGCAGTCGCCGCTGTCCAGGGCGAACGAGGCGCCGTGGGCGGCGCACACCAGGTGGCCTTCGCGGCTCTTGAGGAACTGGCCCGGTGCCCAGTCCAGGCGGCGGCCGGCGTGCGGGCAGATGTTCAGGAACGCGCGCACCTCCGCGCCATCGCGATACAGCACCAGCGATTCGGCATCGCCCTCGACCACCGCTTCGACCTCGGCAAACGCCCCATCGGCAAGGGCATCAAGGGCGATCAGGGCAGCGGCGGCAGTCATGGCGGGAGGCTCTTACGGAAAACAGGATTGTCGCATGCCCGCTCATATGACTGGCTGCGACATGAATACAAGTCATTGATCCGTAATAAGCAAAGGCTATATTTAACGAGTTTTTCACTCAATGACAGTGGCGCATCCCGATACTCTGGTTTCGCTGATCCCAGCCCTATCGAGCCGCCATGTTTACTCGCGCTTCCGCCTTCAACCAGTTCCGCACCCTGTTCGCGCCGCGCAAGCCGCGCCACCCGCTGGTGCGCGTTGCCGTGGGCCTGCTCGGCCTGGCGATCCTGGCAGCGATGGTGTTCATCGGCGTGTTCGTGGGTGCGGCGATGATCCTGATCGGCCTGGCGTGGAAGCTGCTGGCCTCGCGCAAGACCGTCGGCGCACGCCGTGCGGCCGATGCCAACGTCGTCGAAGGCGAATACCGCGTGGTGCGCAAGTCAGCTTTGCCGATGTCGCGCTGATGCGGCCGCCCGCTGACGTGGGCGCCACACCGTTCTAGACTGCAGGGGCCTTCCTACTGGAACCCCCGCATGTCCACTGCCGTAGTTTCCGATGTCATCCCCGCCCCCGTCGTGCCGCGCGTGCCGGTGGTCGGTGGTGGCACGTTCCCGGTCCACCGCATCTACTGCGTCGGCCGCAACTTCGCCGACCATGCGCGTGAGATGGGCGCTGCGGTGCCGGCCGCCGATGACCGCGGCCGCCCGATGTTCTTCTGCAAGCCGGCCGATGCCATCGTGGTCGGCCACGACGATGTGATCCCCTACCCGCCTGCTACCAGCAACCTGCACCACGAAGTGGAGCTGGTAGTGGCCATCGGCGTTGATGCGCCGGCCGGCGAACTGGCCGTGGCTGATGCCGACGCGCTGATCTATGGCTATGCCGTGGGCCTGGACCTGACCCGCCGCGACCTGCAGGCCGCCGCCAAGGAAAAGGGCCACCCGTGGGATTCGGCCAAGGGCTTCGATGCCTCCGCGCCGATCAGCGAGATCGTGCACGCCGGCGAAGTCGGCGACCTGGCCGCGTTGAACCTCTCGCTGGAAGTCAACGGCGAAGTGCGCCAGCAGTCGCTGCTCGACCAGATGATCTGGAACGTGCCGGAGATCCTGCATGAGCTGTCCAAGCTGTGGCAGCTGCGCGCCGGCGACCTGGTGTTCATGGGCACCCCGTCGGGCGTGGCCGCATTGAAGCCGGGCGACCGTTTCAGTGCACGACTGGAAAACGTGGCCGAACGCCACGGCGTCATCGCAGGCTGACATCGGCTGCGTTAACCTGCGCTCGAACCCTCGCCCTCAGGAGAAGAACAAGAATGGGAATGCTCACCGAGTTCAAGGAATTCGCGATGCGTGGCAACGTCATCGACCTCGCCGTCGGCGTGGTCATCGGCGCGGCCTTCGGCAAGATCGTCACCGCGCTGGTGGAGAAGATCATCATGCCGCCACTGGGCATGCTGATCGGCAAGGTGGATTTCTCCGATCTGGCCTGGACGTTGGCACCCGCCCGTGTCGGTGCCGATGGCACCGAGATACCAGCCGTGGTGATCGGCTACGGTGATTTCCTCAACACGCTGGTGCAGTTCATCATCGTGGCCTTCGCCATCTTCTTGGTGATCAAGGTGATCAACCGCCTGTCGCGCAAGAAGGAAGCAGCACCGGCTGGACCGAAGGAAGAAGTGGTGCTGCTGCGCGAGATCCGCGACAGCCTGAAGAAGTAAGGCGGTCCGTCCATCTGTAGAGTCGAGCCGTGCTCGACTGGGCGGAACGATGATCAAGGTAGCGCCGGGGCCAGCCCGCGGGGCGCCGCCGGGGGGGGGGCACCCCCCGGGCAGGGCCCGCGCGGACCCCGTGGGGGGGAGTGGGGGGCAACACCCGTCGGCCCCGC